>NZ_FTOO01000007.1 GCF_900156755.1 Alicyclobacillus vulcanalis | reverse complement strand
CCTCCTCGCCCAGCCGCTGCACCTCTTCCCAAATCGCCATCGCGCTCACTTCCGGCACCCACGCTTGCAACAGGCTCGCCGCCCGACGGTACGACGTCTCCGTGGCCCGCCCTGCTCTGAGGCCGTGAAGTCACCTGCCTCGTCAACTACATTTTGCAAGCTCGACAGCATCTGCAGGAAGACAGCAAGGACACGTCGAATATCGAGCATAAGAGACCTCACTCTTATGCCCGCGCTGCAACGCGGGCTTTTTTCTTGTCCCAGTGAGGTCTCTTCTCTTTTGCCTCGGAGAATCCTCCCAGAGGCAAACCCTACCCAAACTTTATACGCTCTCGCCGCCCCAACGGGTGCTCGGCGGAGGGCGTCAGACATCTTCATCCGCGCGTGCTCTTCTGAGTTCCGGGATGAAACGTGCGACACAGGCCATGGCGACGATGGTCGAGGCGCCTCCGATGACGATGGCCGCGCTCACGGGCAACACGCTGCCGACGATCCCGGCGCGAAGGTTGCCGAGCTGGGGACCTCCCGAGCCGACCAGGTAGTCCACGCTCGAAATCCGCCCGCGCAGTTCATCCGGCGTGCGCTGCTGAATCAACGTCGAGCGCATGACCACGAGAATGGAGTCCAACGCCCCCATGAAGGCAAGAAACATCAGCGAGAGCCAGAGAAACGGAGATAGGCCAAACGCGCATACCGCGGCTCCCCACGCGATACAGGCGACCACGATGGCCCGGCCTTCATATCGGATGTGGCGCACGGGCCCTGACAGGAAGAGCACCAACAATCCGCCAACACCGGTGGCACCCATGAGCAGGCCGAGCGCCTCGGGCTGCCCCCCGAAGCGCGCGCTCACGAGCGCGGGCAAGAGCGCATTCGGAACGCCAAGCACCGTGACACTGAGATCCGCCAGCATGGCGCCGAGAAGCGCTCGCGACGTCACAAGAAAGCGCAGCCCTTCAGCGACACTGCCCAGCATGCCCTGGTTTCGTTCGATCGCGCCAGGCTGCATGGGAGGCAACCGATACACGGCGTAGAGCGCGGCGAGAAAGCTCAGCGCGTCCAACGCGTAACACCAGCCGAGCCCCGACCAGCCCGCGAGGACGCCGCCGAGCGCGGGACCCGCGACCTCCGCGAACCGAATGACAAGCGTATTGAGCGTCTGTCCGGCACGCACCTGATCTTTAGGAAGAACCCGGGGCACGAACGTGCGACGTGCCGGAGCGCTGATGACGACTAGCAACGACTGAACGCACAAGAGCGCATAGATGGCGCCTAGAGTGCGCCAGGCCGCGAAAGCCTGTACAGCCAGGAGCGCCGAGACGACCATCTGGCCGCTCGTGGCGAGCAGAACCAGCTTGCGGCGATCGACGCGATCGCCCACACTCCCGCCGAGCAGGACGAACAGCACGCCGGGGAGCACGCTGGCAAGGCTGGCCAGTCCCACGTCGAGGCTCTTGTGCGTCAGAGTATACACCTGGAGCATCACCGCGAAGGACGTCATCGTGCCGCCAAAGGTCGAAATGCCGCTGCCGATCCAAAGGCGCAAAAAGTCGCTCGACGTTCGAAGCGGCGTGGTATCCACCATCATCCGGCGCAGCGCGGCGCTCAGCATGGGATTCCTCCTTCGGATTCAGACGCGAGTACGAGGAACGTTCAGCCCTTGAGCGCTTTGTGCAGCGCCGGGTCGTCCGCCAGGCATCGGCGAAATCGCCGCTCGGTCCGAATGAGCGAGAACGTATAGAGGATGAGTGCCATCCATATGCACGAAAAGCCGATGGCATCGGCGCGGGTGAAGGGTTCGCGATCGACGAAAAGCCCAATGACTAGCTGCAGCGTGGGCGAGATGTACTGGACCATGCCGAGCGTAGCGAGATGGAGGCGCTTGGCGGCCATCGCAAACAAAAGAAGGGGCAACGCCGTGAGGACGCCGCTCAACGCGAGCATCGCCATCTGCCACCCGGCGAGTTGCGTCACGGTGACCCGATGGGCCGTGAAGGTGAAGACGAGGTACGCCACGGCGAGGGGTAGGGCGAGCGTCGTCTCCCAGGTGAGGCTCTGGACGGCATCTGCCTCGA
Organism: Alicyclobacillus vulcanalis; assembly: GCF_900156755.1. Classification (GTDB taxonomy): domain Bacteria; phylum Bacillota; class Bacilli; order Alicyclobacillales; family Alicyclobacillaceae; genus Alicyclobacillus; species Alicyclobacillus vulcanalis. The sequence goes on along the minus strand of NZ_FTOO01000007.1, from coordinate 183,519 downwards.
CCCGCTTTTTCACGACGCCGTAGAGGCCGAACGATCCGGAGAGCGACAGCGCGAGCCAAGGCACCTGCCCGTAGGCCGCAATCATGATGGCCACGCCGAGGCCTGCGACGAGAAGCGCCCCCCACTGCCACGCGTCCAGCCGCTCGCGGAAGAGAAGGAGTCCGAAAATTACGTTGACAATGGGGTTGATATAATAGCCAAGGCTCGATTCGACCACGTGCCCCGTGTTGACCGCCACGATGAACGTCAGCCAGTTGATGGTGATCATGAGCGAGCCAAGCGCCATCCAGCGCGCTCGGCGGCCGTCCCGCATGACCGAGGCGACGCTCTGCGTCCTGCGCGCCATGGCCACCCACGCCCAAATGGTCAGCGCCGAAAACACCATGCGGTACGACAACAGCTCATACGGGGACATGCGCTCAAAGATGTTCCAATACGCAGGAAGAAGTCCCCAGCCCGCGTAGGCCAGGAACGCATACCAAAGCCCTTTCCGATCCGTCACCGCCGCGCCACTCCGTTTCTGTCGGACTCACGCCCTCCATCATAGCGCAGCGCGGCCGTGATCGCACCCCCGCGCGAAGGCTTCTTCGCCGGTGCTGACGATCCCGCCCGCACCAGGCATTTCCCTTCGGAGTCCTGCGTCCTCTACCGCCTGCCTTTGGCCGAAGCCGCGCATCCACGGGCGGCACATCGGGAGAATTACCTACCCTGAAATTCCGGCTTGCGCCGCTCCAGAAACGCGCGCATGCCTTCGCGCGCGTCTTCCGTCGCGAACAACAGGTAAAAGAGATTTCGCTCCGCTTCAAGCCCGTCGGCAAACGCCGTGTCCATGGCCTGGTAGACCGCTTCTTTGATGCAGCGAAGGGCCACGGGCGGCATCTCCGCCAATCGCTTGCCGAGTTCCACTGCGTGCGCGACACATGCCTCGTCTGGGACCACGCGGTTGATGAGCCCAAGCGAGAGCGCTTCCCGCGCTGTGATGGGATCGCCGAGCCAAAGCAGTTCCAGCGCTCGCGCCTTGCCGAGGCGGCGTGCGAGCCACTGCGTCCCACCCGCGCCCGGCATCAGCCCGAGCTTCACCTCGGGCTGTCCGAACTTCGCGCTTTCGCCTGCGATGACGAGATCGCAGGCCAGGGCGAGCTCACATCCGCCGCCCAACGCAAATCCCTTCACGGCGGCGATGACGGGCTTGTGGACGCCGCGTATTCGGTCCCAAGCGCGGAACTGGTCCCGCAGCTTCATGTCGACGGCCGTCGCATCCGCCATTTCCCCGATGTCGGCGCCCGCCGCAAACGCTTTCTCCCCGCCCGTCAGGACGATGGCCCGGACGTTTACATCCGCATCCGCCGCTTCGAGCGCCGCCACCAATTCATCGACGAGCGCGAGATTGAGCGCGTTCAGCCTGTCCTCGCGAGCCATCCGCACAATTCGCACCGGGCCATCGTCGTGCATCGTCAAGTAGGCCACGCGAGCACCCCCCTACCGAAGCTCGGCCCACATCCGATCCGGCTCCTCCAACAGCTCGCGCACGCGATTGGTGAACCGAATGGCCATGCCGCCGTCGATGATCCGATGGTCAAACGACAGCGAGATGTGGGCGATGTTGCGAATGACGATCTCGTCGTTTCTCACCACGGGCCGCCGCGACATCTTGTGAATGCCGAGAATGGCCGACTCGGGGTAATTGATGATGGGCGTGGCATATAAGCCGCCGAGCGCCCCCGCGTTCGAGATGGTGAACGTGCTTCCTGTCACTTCGTCGAGCGAGAGGCGGTTCTCGCGCGCCCTGCGGGCGAGATCCGACACCTCTTGCGCAATTTCAAACACCGACTTCTGATCGGCGTGCTTCACGACGGGCACAATCAGCCCCTGCTCCGTGTCCACCGCGATGCCGATGTGGTAGTAACGCCTCAGCCATACTCGTTCCTGGGCCTCGTCCACAGAGGCGTTCACGTAGGGGAACTCCTTCAGCGCGATGGACACCGCCTTGACGAAGAACGCGAGCGACGTCAGTTTCGCGCCGCGAGCTTCCGCGTACGGACGGAGCCTTTCGCGGAGCGCCTCAAGGGCATCCATCTCGATCTCATCGATGTGGGTGGCATGCGGGATGATGCGCTTGGACTGCACCATGTGCTCCGCAATGCGGCGCCGAAGGCCGCGAAGCGGCACCTCTTCCACGGGCTCGCCCGACGTCACCTTGGGCGATCCCGCCTTCGGGGCAGCCGGAGGCGCCGCGACTTCGCCCGCGCGTTCCGCGCGCGGTTCGACGGCCGCGACGTCCTCCTCCGGCGGGCGCGGTGCCATCCTGCCTTCCGCAAACCGGCGGACGTCCTCCTCCGTCACGCGTCCCACCGGGCCCGTGCCCTGAATCTCTTCGATGTCCACGCCGAGCTTCCGCGCCAGCGCGCGCACGTGCGGCGTGGCGAGCGCGCGCCGCTTCACCCCGTCGGCCCGCTCCGCCTGCATCACGGCAGGCTTTGCCCCGTGGCTGGCCAAACCACCGCTCGCCTCGGGCGCCTCGCGCCTCGCCTGCTCGGTTGTCTCAGCCGCGCTCGCCCCTGCCGCCTTGTCGCCCGCAGGCGCCCCATGAGCCTCGCGGATGACCGCGAGCACCGTCCCCACGGGCACCACCTGCCCCTCGCGCGCCACAATGCGCTCGATCACGCCCGCCACCGGCGATGGCAGCTCCGCCGTCACCTTATCCGTCTGCACCTCCACGAGTGGCGCATCCTGTTCGACGTGATCGCCCTCGTGGACCAACCACCGCAGGACCTCGCCCTCGTGAATACCTTCGCCAATATCCGCCAGTTTGAACTCCATATCGGTCTCCCGCCTTAGAACGTGATGGTCTCTTCGATGCCCGCGCGAATGCGCGCCTCCGTCGGCATGTACTCGTCTTCCAGCGCGAAGAACGGCACGGGGACGTCAAAGCCCGCGACGCGCTTCACCGGCGCGCGCAAGTACAGGAGCGCCTCTTCGTTGATGAGCGAGACGATTTCGGCGCCAAGCCCCGCAGTCTTGTGCGCCTCATGCACCACCACGGCCCGGCCCGTCTTCTGCACCGATTCCACGATGGCGTCGCGGTCCAGCGGGTACAGCGTCCTCAGGTCGATCACGTCGCACGTCAAGCCGCGCTCGCGCTCGAGCTGATCGGCCACCTTCAAGGCCGTGCGCAGCATCGCGCCCCAAGCAAACACCGAAACGTCCTCGCCCTCTCGCACCCGCTTCGCCTTACCGATAGGAATTCGGTACAAGCCCTCGGGAACCTCCTCCCGGAAGGCGCGATACAGCTTGGTTGGCTCGAGGAAGACGACTGGATCGGGGTCCTCAATGGCCGAGATGAGCAAACCCTTCGCGTCGTACGGGCCGCTCGGCACCACCACTTTGAGCCCAGGCGTGTGCGCGAAGAAGCTCTCCACGCTCTCGGCGTGCAGCTCCGGGCCATGGATGCCTGCGCCGTACGGCGTGCGGATGGTCATCGGCACGGGAAACTGGCCCTGCGACCGGTAGCGCATGCGCGCGACGTGCGAGAACAGCTGGTCCAGCGCCGGGAAGATGAACGCCAGAAACTGAATTTCGGGCACCGGAATGAGGCCGTTCACCGCCATGCCCATGGCGGTGCCGATAATGGCCGACTCCGCGAGCGGCGTGTCGATCACGCGCTCCTCGCCGTACTTCTCGAGGAGGCCGTCCGTCGCTCGGAACACGCCTCCGTTTTTGCCGATGTCCTCGCCGAGCAAGACGACGCGCGGATCGTCCGCGAGCTTTAGGTCAAGCGCTTCGTTGATCGCCTGGATGAGATTCAACATGCGGCTCATACGGATACCCCCTCGCGCGTCCGGCGGTACTCCTCGCGCTCCGCGGCGAGGTGCCAGGGCGCTTCCGCGTAGACGTGATCGAACATCATCTCCATGTCGGGCGGCGCAATCGAGAGCGCCTCGTCCACGGCGGCCTCGACCCGCGCCTTGACCTCGTCCTGGAGCTTTGCCTCCTGCGCATCCGACCACAGGTTCTGCGACTCCAGATACAGGCGGAGGCGGACGATGGGATCGCGCTTCTGCCAAGCCTCCACGACCGCCTTCTGGTCGCGGTAACGGGTCGGATCGTCCGCCGTGGTGTGCGCACCCATGCGGAAGGTCACCGCCTCGATGAGCGTCGGCCCGAGGCCGTTCAGCGCGCGCGACCGAGCCTCTCGCACCGCGCGATACACCGCGAACGCGTCGTTGCCGTCCACGCGCACGCCGACGATGTCGTACGCGACCGCGCGCTGCGCGATGGTGCGCGACGCGGACTGGCGCGAAAAAGGCACGCTGATGGCGTAGCCGTTGTTTTGGCAGAAGAAGATGACCGGCAGGTGGAACACACCGGCGAAATTCAGGGCCTCGTGGAAATCGCCCTCGCTCGTCGCCCCGTCGCCGAAGTACGCGATGCTGACGGCGCGCTCCTTGCGGTAGCGGCTCGCAAACGCCGCGCCTACGGCGTGCAGCACGTGGGTCGCAATGGGTACGCTCGGCGGCAGGATGTGGCGCCCCTCGGGGCTCTTGATGCCCTCCACCCGGCCCGACCAATACAACAGCACGTTTGCCGGCGCTTGGCCAAGCACCATGGTCGCCGCGTGATCTCGATACGACGGGAACACAAAGTCCTCGGCCGCGAGCGCCATCGCGCTGGCCACTTGCGCGGCCTCCTGGCCTTCGTACGGCGCGTACGTGCCGATCCGGCCCTGACGCTGGAGCGCTATAGCCTTGCGGTCAAACGCCCGAGCGAACACCATGTGCCGGTACATCTCGACCATCACGTCCGTGGGGATGTCGTCCACCGCGCCCGCGAGCGTCCCATCTTCGTTCAGGAGGTGGATTTCGTCGTACAACCCTTCCGCCTTCGCGATCTGCAGCAGCCGTTCGGCGCGATCGTGTTCGGCCAACATACATAGCCCTCCTTTAATTCAGCGATTGGACCAGCGCCTGAAGAAAGACGTCGTTCTCTTCCGGCGTACCAAGCGAAACTCGCACGGTCCCGGGCACTCCGAGGCCTTCGCCCGCCCGGACGATCACACCCTGGTGCAACAGCCGCTCGGCCACCGCGGCGCCTGTGCCCGGCACTTCAAACAACAGAAAGTTGGTCTGAGACGGGTACACGAAGAGGCCCATGTCCGACAGCGCCCTCGCCACGCGGTCCCGTTCGGCAGCGTTTTGAGCCCGGCACATGGCGACAAAGTCGGGATCGTCCAGGGAGGCGAGCGCAGCCACCTGCGCCAACCGGCTCGTGTTAAAGGGCCCTCTTACCTTGTGTAGTATCGAAGCCACGTCCGGGTGCAGTGCGGCATAGCCGATGCGCAACCCCGCGAGCCCGTAAATCTTGCTGAAGGTGCGGAGGACGACGAGATTGGGATGCGTGTCGAGAATCGGTAGGGTCTGAAGGTAGTCCTCCGCCGTGACGTACTCGTAGTACGCTTCGTCGACGACCAGAACGACGTCGCTCGGCACGCGTTCAATGAAGGCGCGCAGAGGTTCTGCGCCCACCGTGGTGCCCGTAGGGTTGTTGGGATTGCACACAAAGACCAATTTCGTCTTGGACGTCAGGGCGCCAAGCATGGCGTCGAGATCATGGACACCGTCTCGACAAGGGACCTTCACCGCCACGCCGCCTTCAATCGCGACGTTTTGCTCATAGCGGCTGAACGTGGGGTCGGCCATCACCACCTCGTCGCCCGGCTCGAGGAATGCGCGCGCCAAAAGACTGATGATTTCATCGGAACCGTTGCCGAAAAACAACTGATCCTCCCGCACGCCGAGCTTGGCCGCAAGCTTGCGCGCAAGGGCAGGCGAGCTTGACTCAGGATACAACGGAATCCGCGCCATTTCCTCGGTCATGGCGGCAACCGCCTTCGGCGAGCAACCGTAAGCGTTTTCATTGGAAGCCAATTTCACGACGCGCGACAGGCCTAACTCGCGCTCCACTTCCTCGATGGGCTTGCCAGGTACATAGCGGTCGACGTGGGCGAGTGAACCGCGCCCCAGGATGGACCCCGTCCCCACCGGCGACACCTCCGATTTCACCAAAGCAAGCGCTTGCTTGACTATTGTAAGCATACCAGAGTCCGTGAGAATGTCAAGAGAGGCTGCAGGTGATTCTTCCAGAGTGTGTTATGCTGAAAGCGGCATCTGCCGCATTCGCGTGCGTCGATTCGCGGTCTGGAGGTGGCGCATGTACATCCCGAAGTCGTTTCAACTGAGAGACCCGGACATCATCGAAACGCTTCTTCGCGAACACAGCTTCGCGACGCTCGTCACGCAACAAGGAGGCGACATCTGCGCATCCCACGTCCCCCTCGTCTATCGGCCCGACGAAGGCGCCCTATACGGACACTTGGCAAAAGCCAACCCACAGGCCGAACACCTTCGCGACGGACGCTGTCTCGCCATCTTTCAAGGTCCGCACGCCTACGTCTCGCCCTCGTGGTACGGCATGGAGGAGCAGGTGCCCACGTGGAACTACTTGGCCGTCCACGTGTACGGCCGCGCTCACCTCGTTCAGGAAAGCGAGGCCGTCGCTGACTTGCTCCATCTTCTCCTTGTCGCATATGAGCCGCAATCCCGCCTGCCCGCCGATCGCGACCGCGCGTACTACCGCAATCTGATGCGCGGCATCGTGGCGTTTCGCATTGACATCGAGCGGATGGAGGCAGCCGCGAAGCTGAGTCAAAACAAGCCCATGGAGGCGAGGCGGCGCGTGGCCGCAACGCTCGCGTCCATGGACGACGAGGGTGCCCGCGGCGTCGCTCGCTGGATGCAGCAGCTGAGTGTGAATGACGCGAACCTGAGCTTTTCACCTTCGAAGGAAGAAAGGAGCCATGGGACATGACGCCTTCGCCCTACGTGCAGGATTACTACCCGGACGACTTCGCGTGGTGCTATGGTTGCGGGCGCTTGAATGAGCGCGGCCATCACTTTCGCACGCGCTGGGATGGAGACGTCACCCTCACCGAGGCGTTTCCGGAGCGCCATCACACCGCCGTGCCCGGCTTTGTCTATGGCGGTTATCTCGCCGCGCTGGTGGACTGCCACAGCACCGGTTCCGGCGCGCTGGCGCTCCATCGCGCCCAGGGCGGCCAGCTGGGCGACGGCTCGCCCGTTCCGCGCTGTGTAACGGCTTCGCTCCATGTGGAATACCGGAAGCCCACGCCGATGGGCGTTCCGCTGCGCGCCATCGGCCGAGTGGCCGAGGTGACGTCCAAGAAGGCCGTGATCGACACGCAAGTATGGGCCGGCGAAACGTTGTGCGTCGAAGCGCGCGCGGTCGTGGTCCTCATCCCCGACACGATGCGGGGTTGACCCGTTGCGACAAGCACGGACACGCGCGGTGAAGCCGACTAGGGCCGCCTGAGCGGTCGCGCTACACGCTCGTGCCGTGTACCGACTCTGCCGTCTCGAGAAACGCGCTCACCAAAGGCGACGTGTCGGCTCGGCGCCATGCCGCGCCGAGCTCGACCGTGGGCGCCGGGCCGTCGATGCGCAGATAGCGAACGTCCTGACGGTGAACGCGCTCCGTCGCGCTCGGGACGATGCTGACCCCGAGCCCCGCCGCGACGAGCCCGACCGCCGTCTGAACTTCTGTGACCTCGAGCCGCACGCGAGGTTCGAAGCCCAGCGTGCGCGCAAGGGTCATGACGCCATCGTACAAACCGGGCCAGATGGCGCGCGACACCAGCACGAAAGGCTCCTGGGCAAGTTCCACGAGAAAGAGCGACGCGCGCATCGCCAGCGGATGCCCCGCGGGAACGACGGCGACGCAGTCGTCGCGGTCCACAAGCCGGACATGCAAATCCGGATGCTGCGCCGGAAGCCGCAGAATCCCGACATCCACCTCACCAGAAACCAAAGCGGCCATCTGCGCCGGGGTCGACATCTCCCTCAGTGACAGATCCACGTCTGGATGTCGCTCCTGGTAGGCTCGAATGACGTCTGGAAGCCAACCGTACGTCGCCGACCCGACAAACGCCACCGACAGGCGCCCGATCCGGCCTTCGGCCGCGTCTTTAGCCGCCCGCACCGCTGCCTGCACGTGCGCGAGCACCTTGCGCGCTTCCACGAGCAGCGCCTGCCCGGCGTGGGTGAGCTGCACGCGCCGGTTGGTCCGGTCGAACAGCACCACACCGAGCTCGTCCTCAAGCTTTTGGATTTGCTGACTCAGCGGCGGCTGCGTGAGCCCCAGGCGCTGCGCGGCTCGTCCAAAATGGAGTTCTTCCGCCACCGCGACGAAGTATTCGAGTTGTCGAAGCTCCGTAGCCCTCCACCCCCTGAATCAATTCGTATATCGTATGATTACAGAAACAATTATATATTAGACGTCTCAATCCTCATGGCGTATGGTGATGTTGGTGAAACATCGGGACGTGAGGGAGGGATCGACGTGCGCACCAGGTTTCAACCTCTGCGGTGGAAAGCGGCATCTCTCGCAGCCGTGCAGATCGCGGCCCTGTACGGTCTCGCCGCCCTGGGCAATGTGGTTTCGGCGAAGCTTCATCTGCCCGTTCCAGGGAGCATCATCGGCGTGGTGGTTCTGTTTGGTCTGCTTCGCTCCGGCCTGGTCAAAGTGGAATGGATTGAGCGAGGCGCTGATCTGCTCATTGGCGAGCTTCTCCTGTTCTTCATCCCATCATCCGTCGGCGTCATCGCCTACGCTCATCTGTTCCGGCAAGATGGGCTGAAGCTTTTGGCGGTTGTGGCCGCAGGGACCGTGCTTGTGATGCTCGTGACCGGGTCAGTCGCCGAGGTGATGTGGCGCTTGCGCAACCGCAGTCAAAGGAGCGACGAGGGCGCACAGGCCAGGGAGGCGAACGCGTCGTGATGCTCGTGGGTTTGGCTTCCACGCTCATCTGTTACGCCGCGTGTAAGGCGCTGTATCGTCGAGTCCACGTCGTGTTCCTCAATCCCATGATCACGTCGCTGGTCGCACTCATACTGTTCCTTCACTTCGCGCACCTCTCGTATCACGTGTACGACGCGTCGGCGAAGTGGCTGACGTCGTTTCTCGGTCCGGCGACCGTGGCGTTTGCGGTCCCCCTGCACCGCCACTTCCCCGTGCTCAAGGCGCACTGGCCGGAGTTTCTGGCGAGCCTCGCGCTCGGATCCGCCACGGGCATCGCAGGGTCCGTGCTTTTGGCCAGAGTCTTTGGCCTGAATCGCGCCGTCGTGACCAGCATTGCGCCGCGATCCGTCACGACCCCGATTGCCATGGACATCTCCCAAGCCATCGGCGGGATTCCCACCCTCACCGCCGTCTTTGTCATTTTGACGGGCATCACGGGCGTGATGGTCGGACCATGGCTCTTGCGCCTGTTGCGCCTTCAATCGCCTGTGGCGCGAGGCGCGCTGTTCGGCATGGGCTCACACGGCATCGGCACGGCGCGAGCCTTCGAATATGGCGCCATGGAGGGCACCTGCTCCAGCCTCGCGATGATTGTCGCGGCGTTTCTGACGCTTGCGTTGGCGCCCGTTCTGATGCGTGCCCTGGGCTGACAGGTGCGGAAAAATGCGCCGATCATCCTCCGGGCAGGACCGGGCAAGCTATCGGCTGAGGGGTGATGGCCATGGGGGAGCGATCGGAGTTTTCGCCGGGATACAAGGCGCCGAATAACGGCGTCTACATCGAGGTCGGTGCCCATCCTGATAGTGAGGATCTGCATCATCCAAAGCGCATCTACCTGCACAAGGGCGAGCGTTTCCCTGAGACGACCAACGACGATCGCAAATGGCGCCGCATCAAGACGAGTCACAAGCACTGACCCCGGCAGCACGGGCCCAGTCGGCCTGTGCTGCCTTCCTTTACGCGTCCTCTTCCCAGGAGGCGTCGGGCAGCTCCGGCTGCGCCTCCACCGCCACGAGTTTCCGCTCGATTTGGCGCGATCGCGTCGCTGCGCGGTCGATGGCGTTGGACGCCTCTTCGAGCTTCTTGCGGGTCCGCGCGAGCAGCTCGCCGAACTTGCCAAACTCCGTGCGAATTGCGCCGAGCAGCTGCCAGACCTCGCTCGAACGCCGCTGAATCGCGAGCGTGCGAAAGCCCATCTGCAGGCTGTTGAGAAGCGCCGCCAGCGTTGTGGGACCGGTCACGACGACGCGATAGTCGCGGGCGAGCGACTCCCACAGGCCACTGCGGCGAAGCACCTCCGCAAAAAGGCCTTCCATCGGCAGGAATAAGAGCGCGAATTCCGTGGTGTGCGGCGGAGCGACGTACTTGTTCCGGATGGATTTCGCCTCGTCGCGGATGCGCGCTTCAAGCGCCTTGGCGGCCTCCAGAAATGCCGCTTGGTCGCCCGCATCCTGCGCCTCGACGAGGCGCTGATAAGCCTCGAGGGGGAACTTGGCGTCAATGGGAAGCCAGACGGGATCGTCCCCTTCGCGACCCGGGAGGCGAATGGCAAAATCGACGCGCTCGTCGGCCCCCGGCTTGACCGCGACGTTGCGCGCGTACTGCTCAGGACTCAGGATTTGTTCGAGAAGCGTGTCGAGCTGCACCTCGCCGAGGATGCCGCGTGCCTTGACGTTGGACAGCACTCGCTTCAAATCCCCCACGCCCGCCGCGAGCGACTGCATCTCCCCCAAACCCTGATGCACCTGTTCGAGGCGCTGACTGACGAGTTGGAACGATTCGCCGAGGCGTCGTTCGAGCGTTTGATGCAGCTTTTCGTCGACGGTCTGGCGCATGCGCTCGAGTTCCTTCCGGTTGTCCTCCTGCAGGTACTGGAGCCGGCGCTCGACGGTGTCGCGCATGGCGTCGAGCTGGCGGGCCGTGTGCTGTGCCCATTCGCTCAATCGCTGGCTGAACGATTCCAACTGCGCCCGGTCCTTCTCGCTCCACTCCCCGAGCGCGTGCAGCAAGTTTTGATGTTGCAGCGACACGGTCTGCACGAGGCTTCGCGCCGCTTCGGACTGAGCGTTCATCCAAGCCTGGCTTTGGGACTGCAAGGCCTGCGACAGTTCCATGCGCAAATCGCGGAGGGCTCGCTCGTGGGCCTCGAGCTGGGCAAAGAGGCGCTGCTGATTGCGCTCGGTCAGCGCCACGCGCCACGCTGTCCATGCGGCAAACGCCAACAGGGTAAGCAGGAGCAGAATGTCTATTGTGTGCAAGCTGCAACCTCCTACATGGATGTCCAGCGCGGATCCCACCGCCCGCGGGTTCCGCCTTGCTCCGTAAGCGTACCGCCCGGCGGTCCCGGGGGCGCTTCTTTGTGGCGATCCTCGTGCTTTCCGGCATCCCTTCCTCTGTCCAAAACGGCCTGCCGGCTGGCGGAAGATGGATCCCGCTCGGCCGCAGGCCGCCCTCGCAGTCTCATTGTACCTCACCGTGCAACGCGCACGCGTGCGGCGGGACGCAACGGCCCCGTCACGGGCCTTACGCCTCCACCCGCTCGAGGAGGGTGGCCACGCCCTGGCCCACGCCCACGCACAGCGTGGCAATGCCATAGCGAGCGCCCGTGCGCACGAGTTGCTTCGCGAGCGTGCCCGCGAGACGCGCGCCCGAACAACCGAGCGGATGGCCGAGCGCGATGGCTCCGCCGTTCGGATTCACCTTGGCCGGATCGAGCCCGAGTTCCCGGATGCAGGCAATGGACTGCGCGGCAAACGCCTCGTTGAGCTCCACCCAGTCGATCTCGTCCACCGTCACGCCCGTCCTCGCTAGAAGCTTTCGCACGGCGTACACGGGCCCAATGCCCATCACGCGCGGGCTGACCCCCGCCGTCGCGCTCGCCACCCAGCGCGCGAGCGGCTTGAGCCCCAACGCCCGGCCCTTTTCCTCGGAGACGAGCAACAGCGCCGCCGCGCCGTCGTTGATGCCGGACGAGTTGCCCGCCGTCACCGTGCCGTTCTCGCGGAAGGCCGGCTTGAGCTTGGCGAGCGCCTCCAACGTGGTTTCCGGCCGCAGGTGCTCGTCGCGATCGACCACTGTCTCCTGCTTCTTATCCTTCACGACGACGGGCGCAATCTCCTCTGCAAAGATGCCCTCCGCCTGCGCTCTCGCGGCCTTCTGCTGGCTGGCGAGGGCAAAGGCGTCCTGGTCCTCGCGGGAGATGCCAAACTGCTCGGCCACGTTCTCCGCCGTCTCTCCCATGCTTTCCAGCGGATAGGGAAAATGAGGGTTGGGCATGCGCCAGCCGAGCGTCGTGTCCCACATGATCTGGTTGCCGCGCACGTACTCCATCTCGGGCTTCGGAAACACGAGCGGCGCGCGCGTCATGCTCTCCACGCCCCCCGCGATGGCGATGTCGATCTCGCCCAGGGCGATGGCCTTCGCGGCCTGGTTGACGGCCTCCAGGCCGGACGCGCACAGGCGGTTCACCGTGACGCCAGGGACATGCTCGGGAAAGCCCGCGAGGAGCACGGCCATCCGCGCCACGTTGCGGTTGTCCTCGCCCGCTTGGTTCGCGCAGCCCATGTACACTTCCTCAACTTCCCCCGGCTCAATGCCGGCCCGAAGGCAGACCTGTTTCAGCACGTGCGCGGCGAGATCGTCTGGGCGGACGCGCTTCAGCACACCGCCCTGCCTGCCGATGGGGGTGCGCACGTATTCGACCAACCATACGTTTCGCATGCGAAATCTCCTTTCAATGCCGAAATACAACGACTCCAGAGCCTACCGGCCCTGAAACCGCGGCGGACGCTTTTCGAGAAAGGCGCGGACCCCCTCGCGGTGATCCTCGGTTTGACCCGCCTCGTTTTGCAGCACGGCCTCGAGCTCAAGCGACTGTGCGAGCGTGCGCTCCATCCCCTCGTAGTGCGCGCGCTTGATGAGCCCAATGGCGCGCGTCGGCATGGCGGCCAACCGCTCCGCAAGCGCCATCGCTTCCGCCATGAGCTGGTCAGCCGGGACCACGCGGTTGACGAGGCCCATCTCGTGCGCGCGCGCGGCGTCGACGCGATCGCCCAGCATGGCGAGCTCCATGGCGCGCCCAAGCCCGACGATGCGAGGCAAGAACCAGGTCCCCCCGGAGTCTGGGATGAGTCCAATATTCACAAATGCCTGAATGAAGGTCGCCGTTTCGGACGCCAGGCGGAGATCACAGGCCAAGGCGAGGCTCACGCCCGCCCCCGCCGCAACCCCATTCACGGCGCAGACGATGGGCTTTTCGAGGTGAGTCATGGTCAGAATCAGCGGATTGTACGTTTCGCGAATGACCTTTGCGTAGTCCGAGTCGCCGCCGCCGAGATCGAGATCCTGTCCCGCGCAAAACCCGCGACCCGCGCCGGTGACGAGCACGGAGCGCACCCTGTCATCCTCTCCTGCCGCCTGAAACGCCTCCCGCAGGGCGAAGAGCATCTCCCGCGTGAGCGCATTCACTTTCTCAGGGCGGTTCAGGGTGACCAGCATCACGCCCCCCTGGTGTTCCACGCGAACGCTTTCATGCATGCGCCGACGCTCCCTTCTCTTTTCGAAATCATCATAGCGTAAAGTCCCTGTTTACACCAGAAGCTGCACGGGCGGAAACCGTGCAGCTTCTGGTGCGACGGCGGTCACCAAGCGAGCGAGATGTGCTTCACCTCGAGGAACTCGTCCATGGCGTGATGGCCGCCTTCGCGTCCCAGCCCGCTTTCCTTGAATCCGCCAAACGGCGCCTGGGTTTGCACCGGCGCGCCATCGTTAACACCGACGATGCCGAATTCGAGCGCCTCGGAAACGCGAATGGCGCGGCCGAGATCGCGCGTGTAGACGTAGGCGGCCAGGCCGTACGGAGAATCGTTGGCCAGGCGAATGGCCTCGTCTTCGGTATCGAACACCGCAATGGGCAGCACGGGGCCGAACGTCTCTTCTTCCAGGACGCGCATGCCCGGCTTGACGTCGGTGATCACGGTCGGTTCGACAAAGTACCCGTGGGCGTACGCGCCGTCGGTGAGGCGCTGCCCGCCACAGACCACGCGGGCGCCCTTGGCACGCGCATCGTCAATATGTTGGAGCACCTTCTCCAGTCCGCGCTCATTGATGATGGGGCCGACTTCAACCTGTGGATCGCGGCCGTCTCCGACCTTGGCCTTGCGCACGCGCTCCACCAATCGCTCGACAAACGGCTCCGCGACGGAACGCTCGACATAGAGCCGATTGGTGCAGATGCACATCTGGCCCGTGTTGCGGAACTTGCTCTCGAAGGCGCCCTTGACGGCGAGGTCGAGATCGGCATCGGCAAACACAAGGGTGGGCGCGTGCCCGCCGAGTTCAAGGCTCACGCGCTTGACGTGCTCGGCCGCACCGGCCATGAGCAGTTTGCCGACGCGCGTGCTGCCCGTGAACGCGATTTTGGCGACTTTCGGGCTCTTGAGAAAGGCCTGTCCCACCTTGTCGGGCTGGCCCACCACGAGATTGGCGACGCCAGCCGGGAACCCGGCTTCGTGGATCAACTCAAACAGCCGGATGGCGGAAAGCGGCGTGGCCTCGGCCGGCTTCAACACGACCGTGCAGCCAGCGGCGAGCGCCGGTGCAATCTTGCGCGCCACCATGTTGACCGGGAAGTTCCAGGGCGTGATGGCCGCGACGACGCCCACCGGTTGACGGTGCACGAGAATGCGCTTGTTGGGAAAGCTCGATGGGATGGTCTCGCCATAGACGCGCTTTGCCTCTTCCGCATACCACAGGAAGTAGTCGGCCGATCCGACCACTTCGCCCTTGGCCTCGCGAATGGGCTTGCCCATCTCGGCCGAGACCAGCTCGGCAAGTTCGTTCCGATGTTCGTAGACGAGTTCGTACAGGCGGTAGAGCAGGCGCGAGCGCTCCCGCGCGAGCATTTTGCTCCACGAGGGAAAGGCCGCGTGCGCCGCGTCGATGGCGCGAAGCGCGTCGCGATCGTCCCCAAACGCCGCCTGCCCCACGACCTCGCCGGTGGCAGGATTTTTCACCTCCAAGCGCTCTCCCGAGATAGCATCCACCCATTCCCCACCGATGTACATCTTCTGGATGTCCGACATGTCGATCTCCTTTCTCTGCAAGCGCCCTGGCGCGATCACGCCATGGCTTGAATGCGCGCCTCGATCTTCTCCTTCGGCAGAATGTATTGGACCACTTCACCCTCGCCGATTTGAGCCTTATCGTGCTCCGCCCAGACGCGGCAGTCCACCCGCGGCCCTTCCACGCGCGTGACCTCGGCAAAAAAACGCACGCGCTTGCCGACGGGCGCGGGCGCCAGATGGCGAACGGACACGCTGTGGCCGATGCCTTCCTCGCCCTCTTCGAGGTAGTCGAGAATCGTCCGGCGGGCGACCCACTCCATGTACGAAATCATCGTCGCCGTGGACAGCACGGGATGAACGCGCTTTCCGAGGAAGGACGGGCACATGTCCTCCGTGACCGTGATCTCCCACGTCTTGCGCTGACCCGGCGCAAGCCCGTCGCGCATGGTTTTCACCTCCGCCCTGACGTCACTTGTCGTCGACGTGGCCAATCATCATGGTGACGATGTCGCCGGCAAAACTCATGACGTCCTTCGCGGCTGCGCGATTCTCGGGCGACTTCATCGCGGCCTTGAACGTCTCCTCGTTCTCGAAATACATCTCCGCCATGAGATAATACGGTGCCTCACCGCCCATGGCGTCCGACTGAATGCGCGTCACCTCGGCGCGCACGAGACCCGGCACCTTTTCTACCAGCGGAAGATGCACCTCGCGGTAGTGTTGTTCGAACGCTTCGACGTCCGCGGGCTTTTTGTAGAGCGCAATCAATTTGATCATACCTCAACTCTCCCCTTTTTCGCGTCAAACATCGAGATGCCAAATCCATACTGGCTGTTCAAGCGTACACGTGCCGGCGATCGACGACCCGCACGGCCTTACCCTCGCTGCGCGGCAAACTGCCGCCTGGAACCGCCCGCACGTCGAGGCTCAGCCCGAGCACGTCCCGCAGCCGCGAAGCGACGCGCGTGCACAGCGCCTGCTCGACGCCCGCGCCGGCCGGATCGCCCCCTTGCCGCGCCCACGTCACGTCGAGCTCCACGAGCACCGTCAGCCGATCCAAGCCGCCTTCGCGCTCCACCACAATCTGATAGTGCGGTGCGAGCCCCTCCGTGGCCAAGAGGACCGCCTCGATTTCCGAGGGAAACACGTTCACCCCGCGCACGATGAGCATGTCGTCGATCCGCCCCTTGATGCGCGTCATGCGCACGTGCGTGCGGCCACACCGGCACGGCTCAGGAATGAGCGCTGCCACGTCGCCCGTGCGGTAGCGCACGACGGGCATGGCTTCCTTCGTGAGCGTGGTGAACACGAGCTCGCCGTACGATCCCGGCGGGACCGGCTGCAACGTCTCGGGATCGATGACCTCGACGAGAAAGTGATCCTCCGCAATGTGAAGCCCCTCCTGCGCCTCGATGCACTCGATTCCGACGCCAGGCCCGATCACCTCCGACAGCCCGTACACATCCATCGCCTTCAGCCCAAAGGCCTCCTCGAGCCGGTGCCGCATCTCCTCCGTCCACGGCTCCGCCCCGAAGATCCCATAGGCAATGCCGATGGCGCGCGGGTCCTTGCCCTCAGCGCGCATGTGCTCGGCGATGGTCAGGCAATACGAAGGCGTGCCGGCGATGCCCCGCGGGCGCAGGTCTTCCATCAGCGTCACCTGTCGAGCGGTCTGACCGCCGGAGACAGGCACGACCGTCATCCCCAGCCGCTCGGCGCCGTAGTGAAAGCCGAGTCCGCCTGTGAAGAGGCCGTAGCCGTAGATCACGTGAAACACATCGCCCGGCCGGCCGCCTGCCGTCACAATCGACCTCGCGACAATTTCGCTCCATCGGTCGAGATCGCCCTTGGTGTAGGCGACAAGCGTGGGCTTGCCCTTGGTGCCGGATGAGCCGTGGATGCGCGCCACCTCGCGTTTGTCGACGGCCAAGAGGCCCAGAGGATAATGGTCGCGCAGATCCTGTTTGCGCGTGAACGGAAATCGAGCGAGATCGGCGAGCGAGCGCAGGTCGGACGGCTTGACGCCCGCCTCGTCAAATCGCGTGCGGTAAAACGGGACACGTTGATAAGCGCGCTCCAAGACGGCGCGCAGGCGCTCGAGCTGAAGCGCTTCAAGCTTGGCTCGAGCAAGCGTCTCCAACTCGGGTTGATACATGAGAGCCACGTGAACTCGCCTCCTGTCCGGCTGACGGGCTTCCGCCGGCTGCATGCAAGCGCTTTCCAATCATCGCGAGGTCCGCCGGGAGCGGCCTGCCTATGGCTTCATGGCTTCAAACGGCTGACGGCATGAGCGGCAGTAGTAGACCGCTCGGCAGGGTGTCGGGCCGAACAGATTCTCGATCTCCGTCTCGCCTGCGCCGCAATACGGGCATTGCGGCGATAGGCCGGCACGCTCGCGCGGAACCGCAACGCCCATGCCGCGCAATTTCTCGATCCCGTCGGGCGAAATGCGGCTCGGGTCCCAGACGACGTCGAGCGCAAACGACACCTCCGCGTGAAGCCCCTGCTCCGCGAGCGAAGACCGGACCTTCTCGGCAATCCAGCCGAGCGCCGGACAGCCGAGGAACGTCGGAATGAGCTCCACGCGCACCGCGTCGTCCGACAAGGTGACGGATTTGACCATGCCGAGATCGACCACGCTCACCACAGGCAGCTCGGGATCCGGGACGCGGGCGAGCGCCTGCCAGACGGCCTCCTCGGACATCGATCGGATGGTCACGCGCAATCCCCCCTCACCACACCGCCTGGCCCAGGCCGCGCACGCCGTTCATCGTCGCCAGGAGTCCCTCGGCATCCGCGAGCGGCGCCGTGGGGCGGATCCGCGCGACATCGTCCGCCGCGAGCGCCGCCGCGATCGGCTTATGCGAAAGCCCGGCCGCCGTGAGCACGGGTAAGATGCGCTCCATCCACTCGCGCCGCAGGGCCTCGAGCGGCCGGGGCAGGATGCCCATCTCGGCGAGGGCCTGTGGAGGGACGGCAAACGAAGTCAGGCCCGGCAAATCAGGCAACAGCGCCTCGTACGCCGCACGGAGGCGCCGCTCTGCCTCGCCGCCCGCGCGGCCGAGATCGACCACCCACTTTTCCATATGCACGTGATGATAGTGTTCTTCCCGCAACATGCGGCGCGCCCCTTGCGCGAACCCCTCCACGCCCGATTCGGCGATCGCGGCCAGGCGCACGGCGTCCCAGGCGTCATACAGGTAATGGCGAAGCACGGTGTGCGCCCAATCCCCGTTGGGCCGCCCGCAAAGGGCTGCGTGCTTTCTGTCGGAAGCCGGCCGGTCAAACGCCAGCGCGTCCGCCTGGCCGGCGCCTTGCGCCTCGGCCAATTCGTACCAGAAGGCCGCGTGCCGCACCTCGTCCTGCGCAATCGACGCGAACGCCACGTCTTCTTCTACTTCTGGGGCGAGGCCGAGCCACTCGGAATCCCGGTGGCCGAGAAACAGTTCTTCGTCTCCGAGTTGGAGCGCGAGTGCACTCAACATGCGCTTGCTGAAATCCCCGTTTTCCTTCGGAGTCACCGCGCTCACTCCTTTCGCACGTCGGCGATCACGTCGTCGATGTTCATGGCCTGCGCCTTAAACCGCTTCCACCGCTTCGCGTTGTCGGAGTATCCCGACACATCCCGATACGTCCGATCGAACTCGCGCGCGAACCAGTCGGGATCGTCCTCCTTGGTGTGCACGTCGCCTCGCCGCACCGCCCACACACTCACCGCCTTCGCGCGCCGCAGGAAGTTTTCACGCGCGAGCTCAAGCGCCCATTCTGCCGACGGCGCGACCAGGCTTCCCACGTGCACGTGCGGTTCGGCATGAGCGCTCTGGACGAAGATTTCATAGACGTCATAGGTGACCTGACCCGCCTGTTCTTGCTGGAGCTTCTGGTCCACATGTGTCGCTTCCATCCGACTCACTCCTTAGACGGCCGCCGCTTGGCGCGCTTTGACAAGCGCCTCGCGGACCCAAGCCTGGTCGTCGTGCGCCCGCCGGCGAAGCGCGATGCGCTCCTGCGACTTCGGACCCGCATTGTCGCGGACCATGCGGGAAAGCCGTTCCCAATCAGGCTCCGTGTAACGCCATGCCCCCGCGCCCTCGTCGAAATGAAGGGCCGGATCGGGAATTTCCAGGCCCACGGCCCGAATGCGCGGCACATACCGCGTCAGGAACTTCTGGCGAAGCTCCTCGTTTGTGCGCGAACGAATGCGGTATTCCATCATGCGCCGGGCGGCATCCGTGATGATCGGCGGGCCGAAGAAGAAGAGAATCGCCTCCCACCACCGATTGAGCGCCTCCTGGAGCATCTCGCGTTGCCAAGGTTCGCCTTCCGCCAGCGACAGAATGATGGACTCCCCGTGTTGCATGTGGAAGCTCTCTTCCGCGCAAATCCGCTTCAAGACGCGGGCATACGGCGCATACGAGCAGTCGAGCAGGGCCGTTTGCGTGATGATGGCCGCGCCGTCCACGAGCCAGCCGATGATGCCCGCGTCCGCCCACGTCGGCGCCTCCATGTGAAACACGTTGTGAAATTTGACGCGGCCCGTGATCACGTCATCCATCAGCTCGGCGCGATGCTTGCCGAGCGGTGCCGCCAGATCCTCGGCGACGCGCAACAGCAGCTGTCCATGGCCGATCTCGTCCTGGACTTTAGCCATGAGCGACATTTTGCGCCGCAACGTCGGCGCCTTCGGCACCCACTCCTTCTCGGGATACGCGCCCATGATTTCACTCACCGCGTGCATGTGAATCAGCCGCAGGAGCAAGAGCCGGTAATCGTCGGGCATCCAATCGTTGGCCTCGATCTTCTCTCCCCGTTCGATTCGCGCCATAAAGTGTTCCCATCGCTTGTCTGACATGCCACGTCCCTCCCGAACCTCATGACCTCGGGCACCGTCCCCCTCGCGCACCTGCCGGGCCTGCCCGATTCACACTTCACCCAACACGCCGCACGCCGCGGCCTTTTCATCGCCAATGCCCGCAAAGAGCAAGGCCCAAAAATGATCCGAAATTTGCTCGGGCGTCAAATCCCCACCCGGCTGATACCATTGATAGACCCAGTTTGCGACCGACAGCAGGCACAAGCGGACAAACTTCGGATCTGCGGAGCGGACCGTCCCCTCGGCCATGCCGTCCTCAATCCACTTCCTCCAGTGCCCCTCGTAACGATCCCGCTTGGCCTGGATCACCTTTCTCCGTTCCTCAGACAACGCTCGCCATTCGTGAAAGAACACCTTGGCCGACTCCTGCTTGTCGGCCACGACGCGAATGTGCGCGCGGAGCCCCTCTCGCAGGCGATCGACGGGGTTGCGCCATTTTGCCTCGACCGCTCGCGCGGCAAGAAGAAACGCCTCCGCGCCTTCGTCCGCGATTTCGAATAGTAAGTCTTCTTTGGTTTCAATGTGAGCGTACAAGCTGCCTGATAGGACACCGGCTTCGACCGCAATCTCGCGAATGGTCGTTCCGTGATAGCCCTTTTCACTGAACAGCTTTCTCGCCGCGGCAAGGATTTGGTCTTTCTGGCTCGGCCTCGGCATCTCGTCTCCCCTCCTGCAGAACCAAAAAGCAAGCGCTTGCTTGGTTAGATTGATTATACGACGCATCCCATCGCTTCGCAAGCGACGCATGCGCCCCTACGCTTATTTTCGATCGAATCGGCCGAGATGTAAAGGCTTTCTGAAGTGTTTGAATACAGTTTGCGGATGATTTCGTCGCGTTGACCTGTCGGGTACGACCGTTTTGTTCGTGCCTCGTAGGCTCCGTCTTGAAGCAGCCACAGCCCCGACGGATGCGCGTTCACGTCCACACATGTAACACAGCTTTATGCATGCTTTATCATGATCCGAAATCGCCATTCAACCGACCATCGCGATCCGGCGGTTGGCATGCCGTGGTGAGGCGGCACCTGTGTGTGCCGCCCCACGGCCCTGTGCGATGCACTCGCATCTACTCGTCAAGTGCCATGATGGACTTTCGGCCGCCACGCACTGGAGCTATCCCCTCAGCCTGTCGGCTTAAATCTCTTGACGGGATGGAAATCGGGCCCACATGACGTAGGCCAACGTGAATATAAGCACGAAGATCCCCACGATTGCCATGCCAATCGGTCCAAGGTCAAGGTTCTGAAGCCATCCCCAGAATCCATGCGTCCATCCCATGGACTGAGTCAAGACCTGAGCAGCCTCTAGCATGCCAATGCTCAACGCCACAAAGACGGACAGCCCGGTGGTAAAAGCGTTGTACGATAGACGAGCTGCCGGAGAAGCCATGGCCACTCCATAGGCCCGACACATCCATGCCCCGTCGGCGGTATCAAACAAGCTCATACCGCTTGCGAACAGGAGCGGCAAAGCCAGAATCCCCACGGCGGGAAGAGATGACTTGGCTGCTCCGGCCGAAATGGCCAGCAGTGCGATTTCGCTCGCTGTATCGAAGCCTAACCCAAAGAGAAACCCCACGGGATAAATATCCGCACTTCGGCGAATGAGTCGGAACAGGCGCCCCGTCACTCTGTAAATCAGTCCGCGCGCTTGAAGCAACTGTTCGATCCGTTCAGGCGGCACTGTCCCGCCCCTGTGCATCCGCCACTGACGGATTAGCTGGAGCAAAATTACTAGGTTCACTAAACCGATGACGAACAAAAAGCTAGCAGAAACGACGGTTCCGACGTAGCCGCCGAGCTGCTCTAGCACCGGCAGGCTGCGCTCCGCCGCACGCACTGCGAACGCCGTCGCGATCGCCATCAGACACACAACCGTCGAGTGTCCTAGTGAGAAGAAGAAGCCAACACTGGTAGCATCCACCCCCTCTTGCCGAAGCTTCCGAACGGTATTATCAATGGCAGCGATGTGGTCTGCATCAAAGGCGTGGCGCATGCCAAGGGTGTACGCCACGGCGCCAAGACCCATGAGCGCTGGATGACTCCATGCCCCAAACAGAAGCATCGCGATTGCCACACCGTGTAGCACGGCAACCCCAATCGCGAGGCGCAGGAGCGTTCGCTTCACAATCATGTTCGTTTCTCTCCCTCTGACCGACGATCGACGGATCGAGCTAACTCAAATGCCACATCGATAATCATGTCCTCCTGCCCACCAACCACTCTTCGCTTTCCGAGTTCGACCAGGATATCCCTGGCGTCCACGCCGAAGCGCTTCGCCGCGCGGTCCGCATGTAACAAAAAGCTTGAGTAGACGCCAGCGTACCCTAGAGTCAGGCTGTCTCGATCTGGGATGACAGGCCGTATCATTCTGGGTCTCACGATATCCTCTGCTGCGTCCATCGCTCGATAGAGGTCAACACCGGTATGGATGTCGAGCTTCTCGCAGGCGGCCACGAACACTTCAAGTGGAGTATTTCCGGCCCCGGCTCCCAAGCCGGCGAGGCTCGCGTCGATTCGTTCCGCCCCTGCCCGTACAGCCGCAATGGAATTTGCAACGGACGCACCCAGGTTATTGTGAGCGTGAAATCCCACTTCAACCTCTCCCGGCAGGCTCCCTCGTAAGGCAGAGACCTTCTCGCTGACCTCGTCCATCAACATTGCCCCCGCGGAATCTACGATGTAGACGCATTGCGCGCCGTAGGAAGCCATCTTTTGGGCTTCCTCAACCAGCACATGGGTGGGCGTCATGTGCGAGAGCATCAAAAAGCCAACGACTTCCAGGCCCAATTTGCGCGCCTCGTGAATGTGTTCCTCCGATATATCTGCCTCGGTCGAATGCGTCGCAATGCGAATCACGCGTATACCGCAGTCAACCGCCCGTTTCATATCGTCGACTGTTCCGATTCCCGGGAGGAGCAGGGCGGCCACCTTGGTGTTCGGCGCAGCTTCGCAGACGGCGCGCAGATAGGCTTCCTCGTCTTCCTTCGCAAATCCGTATTGGACGGAGCTGCCGCCAAGCCCATCCCCATGCGCGGCTTCGATCATGTCAATTCCAGTCGCGTCTAGCGCTCCTGCAATGGCTCTCGCATCTTCCAAACTGAATTGGTGCCGAACGGCGTGCATCCCATCCCTTAGCGTAACGTCCGTAAGTCGAATTGAAGTCATTGTGGTACCTCCACTCCGTCCAGCGAGAGCCTACGCTTCGCGTACTCTTCACCAAACTTGACTGCCGCTGCCGTCATGATGTCCAAGTTTCCAGCGTAGACCGGAAGGTAATCTCCCAATCCTTCAACTTCCAGCGAAATACTGACGATGTTGTCCATCACGATGGGATCGCGGTTCAAGCGATATCCCGGCACGAACGTCTGTACGTGGCGCACCATGTCGTAAATCGATTCCATCACGCGAGCCACTACTTCAGCTGACGAATCCTCAATCATGCAGTACACGGTATCGCGCATGAGAATCGGAGGCTCCGCAGGATTTAGAATGATGATCGCCTTGCCTCGCTTGGCTCCTCCGATGGTCTCCAATGCTCGAGCCGTCGTCTGTGTGAATTCGTCAATGTTTTGCCTTGTCCCAGGCCCCGCACTCTTGCTTGCAATGGTGGCAACAATCTCTGCGTAGCGAACAGGCACAATTCGGCTCACCGCGTAAACCATTGGCACCGTGGCTTGCCCACCACACGTCACCATGTTCACGTTGGGAGATTCCAAATGGTCTTTGAGATTCACGGCCGCAATGACATAAGGACCGCGCGCTGCAGGTGTAAGATCGATGGCTTGAATGCCAGCTTCACGCAGCATTTTTGCATGTCGCACATGGGCCTTCGCGCTGGTGGCGTCGAACACCACATCGGGCCTCGTTCCTCGCTCGAGTATGGCCTTGAGCCCATCAGCCGAAACCTCAAGACCTAAATTCGCAGCTCGGCGCAGCCCGTCCGATGCTGGGTCGATCCCTATCATCCAGCATGGCTCCAACCATGAGCTCCTCATGAGTTTGATCATGAGGTCTGTGCCAATATTTCCGGATCCAACTATCGCGGCTTTGAGTTTTCTCACACTTTCACTCCCTTTGGGTGGCATCCTCGTGCTAAAACTGACTTTATCTCAGTGCTGTCCTCACGCATTTCACATCCTCCAGGCAATCGCTTTCGTCCTTTTGACCGCTTCAACCGTGCACAGCCCACACCAGAATGTCCACTATGGCAACCCATCCCACCGCGATCAGGCTCCAGGGAGCTAACTGGCGCATGTACCGCCCCTCCGCGCCCAGTTCATTCGCGAAACTCGTCGCAAACGTAATTCTCGAAGGCGCGATGTATGCGGTCTGGGCTGATGCTACGTTCTGCGCGACGGCAAAAATAGAGACAGGCAGATGGGTGAACTGGGCGAATTGCAGTTGCAGGGGAGATAACATGGCGTTTGACGCGGTGCTTGTACCTGCGACGAATCCACCAAGCGCTGCCACAATGGGAGAAGCGATGAGAACCGCGATGACACCAGGTCGTGTGAAATCCAGCGCAATCACGTGGAACATTCCGCTGCGCTCCATCCACGCCGACGTTTCCATGAAGGCAATCGTCGCTAGAACAGTCCGCCAAACTTGACGATGTGTCGCACTTACCGCCCGACGAGACACCTCAGCTCGCTTTCCGTTAGGGCTCAGAAGCCAGACCGCAAGCGGGCAGGCAAGGAGCAGAGCCACCCCGGGACTCACAAGAAAGGACACATGTGCACCGGCACGTTGCAAGGACCACGTTCCCCACTCGTCCAAGCGATTGTGGAACGCAGGTACACCATTCGCAGCAGCGAGATAACCCACTACCAGCGCGTACGGAGACATGACACGCCACAAGCGCAATGCGGGTACCCTTTCCTCAGTCGACTCCCCGTGCCCAGGTCGCCGACCACGTGCATACCACCAGAGCAAGGCACCTACAGCCGCTGCTGCAAAACCGCCTGCGGTAGACGGTTCAAGCCACTGGCTCGCCGCCCAGGTGACGAATCCCATGACGGTGGCGCTCACCGCGACAAGATGCCAATGCGCCCTCAAGCCTCGCCATCCCCCAGAAATTAGGGAGATAAGTCCTAGATACAAGTACGTCAGGGGCCATCCCACAAGCGCGCTCTTTGTGGCGAGTACATGCAACGGTATCCCCGTCAATTCGGCCGTTGCGAGCGAACTCGCACCGTAGGCACCCCAGGGAATCCAAAACTGGGTTAGCAAAGAAAGTTTTACGACCTGCGCCTCGCGTCTCCCGAGAAGCCGATAAAGTGGAGCCACCATGACAATTCCGAGTCCAAACCCGCTCGCCCACTCGAATCCTGTTCCCAGTGCGGCTGATATGAAAAGGGCACTGACGACTTCGTCTCTGAACGCGGACGCAAGCCTCTGTGCCAGTGCATCGATGGCCCCAGTGCATGAGAGCACTTGGTAGAGGAGCGCTCCGAAAGATAACACAATTACAATTGGCAGAGCGGACACGAGTGCGTAGAGGGTAGCCTCTACCCCCTCGACGAAGCTCATGTGAAAGGCCGTGGGCAATGCACACAGAGCAACCGTCAGCGCCCAAACCGCGACAGAGGCGAGATGGCTTGACACCCGAAAGACGAGCAACAGTACCGCGACGGCCACAATTGGTATGAAGGCGGCTATGGTCGATAAGGTTGCCACGCTTCCGCCTCCCCGTGCTAACCTGAATATCCATCGACTTCGCGATAAACCGCCTCGTACACCGCCTTAACCGGTACCCCGGCCGCTTCGGCGGCTCGGCGTGCGTCCTCATATTCCGGCGCACGATTCACAACCCGGTCGCCGTAGTACGCGATTTTGACGCGAATGGGTCCAAATGGCGTTGCCACCGTCACGAATTCGCGGTGCAAAGCGCGTTTTCGCACCTCGTAATAGCGCAAACCGATGGAGGTCGTTTCTTTGAAAATCACGCTTTCAACGGCGGTCAGCCGCTCTTTTGGGCACAGAACACTGAGTAGAAGTCCGATGCGCCCCTTTTTCATGTGCACAGGTGTGAGATACGCTTCATCCGCACCTACGGCAAGAAGGCGAGGGATGAGATGAGTGGCCCATTCGGGGTTCATATCGTCAATGTTAGCCTCTACCATCCAATGAGTGGGCGGATGGTCGACATCAGATTGAAATACTTTCCATTGATCGGGCAGCGCAGCCGTAGGCACACGCCGCGCGAAATAGACCGCCATCTCGGTGCCACCATCGTCCGATCCAAGCGTAACATTCGAAAACTCGAGTGCAGGAGGCAAATCAAACGACGTGAAGGACTTGAGAAGCGCGACAATATCGCTGTGAATCAGGGCATCCGAGCGAAGAAGAACGGGCACGCCCTTAAACACCGACATGTCGTGAGGATGAAATAAAAGGTCTCTCGCCGGGTCTGTCATCCGACGAGGCGCGGGTCGCCCGACGAGGCGGCCGCAATACACCGTGACGCCAAAGTGCACAGCAAACCATGCGGCGCAGGCTACGAGCCACACTGCATCTGTTCCCGGAATGCGATGGTCTTCAGATAGGCCGACGGCTGCAAACGCTTGGCGCACTAGCTCCGCGGTTCGACCATGGACATCACTGACCGAGGATAGCTTGTAAAGCAAATCGCCGACGCAAACCGTTTCCGGGAGCGCTCCGTCCCACCGCACGCTGCGCGTGGATACGGCCTGCTCATTCGCGGACGAGCCAAGGACGAGCTCCGTGCCGAGCGCGGTGCTTGCCACGTCCGACATAAGATGCACGCTGTCATCGTCAGCACACAGGCAGGCGCATAGTGCAGCCGCGCTTGCACCACGATAACCATCCACCACCAGCGCGAGCGTATCCATCGACTTGCCCCCTCACACATCCGGCAGAATGCCATGCCCCTTCTGCGCGTGCCCTGCGTGGGTCATCCATCGTTGCTTCATGGCGTCCGCCATGGCGCGTGCGATGACATCCGGACCTTCATCTAACAGCGGGCGAATCGCCTGAAAGCAGAGAACTACTTCGTCATGAGGGCCCGGCAAATTGATGACTTTCGTCACGCCTGACTGGCCCACCCCCACGCGAATACCTGGTTTTTGATGCCGGTGGTGCACTTGTGTAAAACGCACGATATAGGGAGCGAAAACTTCTTCGCAGACAGCTTCCATAGCCTCTACATTGACGTCCTTCGCCTCTGCCCCCACTCCACCCGTCGTGATCACCAACCCGTATCCGTCCTCGATCGCCCGGTAAAACGCTCCGATCACCGCGTCGAGATCGTCTGGAAGAACCTCCCCTTGTGACACACGATAGCCCATCTGCTCCAATTCTCGCATGAGATATGGCGTATTGGTGTCCTCAATCAGACCCTGACGTACCTCGTAGCCAGTGGGAAAGACGAGGGCTCGGCGCCGAACGCGATTTGCAACCTCATCCCCCATTCGCGCTGAAGCGTGCAGAACGGATTCTCGCATCTCCTCGGGAAGCGCAATCAAGCCCAGCACCCCGTCCGCGCTTACCGAAGCATCGGCGTCGAGCGTCACCCCAGGAACCGCGCTGAGTGCGGACAGAAGTGCCTGTTCACGACCCACCACCATCTCGGCAGGAATCTCGTGCAGTAACAGGTCAAACGCAATTTCACGCTCGCGGACATCGATCGTGATGACGCGATCGTGCGGGAGCCCGAGGCACTTGGCGATGGCGCCCGCAAGTTCACCCAGGTGACATTCGTTCAGGTGAACACCCCGGACGCGCATCTCGGTTTTACGGAGCAGGTTGTATTCCAAGGGCCATCGCCTCCTAAGATCAGCTCATGTTTCGATGTCAAAGCGCAAGTCGAGCAAGGGGGCATCCAGAATGGCAGAGCCGACGTCGACGGCGTACACATCAAAGCGTGTTGTGACGACCATGATGACCTCGGACGTGACACCCCCGGCAAATGCGACACGCGCCCCCATTGGGGCATACGATCTCGCCGTTTCACAGACGGCGGCTAAATCTTCAAGTGAACCCGTATCGACCATGATGACATCGGCACCGTGCTCCAGGGCTTCTGCCGCTTCGTCCCGGATACTCGTTCGTTCGCCCCGCACCTGGATGACCTTGACGCGGTCAGAAAAGACGGCGGCCGCCGCGAGAGCCTCTCGGATGCCGCCAAACATCCGCACGTAATTCTTGTCAATGTAGACAAACGGCTCGTCGACGATTCTGAGTCCAACGTCTGCAGACACCAATGCTCGGTGAAGCAGCGGTTTCACACTATGAGGTATTTTTTTCCACCCACCACAGACCACCCGCGTTCTCCCGGCAATGCGCCGGAGTTCGGCTGCACGCGTGGCCCACCCTGAAGCCATCATGAGGGGACCGAGCACATAATCCTCTGCGACGGCCATCGCCTTGGGTCCTCCGCGCATGGTGAGTAGAACGTCACCAGGAGCCACCCACTGCCCGTCACGCACCTCCGCCACGGCCTCGACACCTGCTGATTGCGCTTGTTGGAGGGCTTCTTCCATCCCGGCGACGAGCCCTGCGCGCGTCGCCGTGATGGTCGCACGAAACATGCGGTCACGGAGGGAGGAGAACAGTGGATCACGAATATCCAGCGTGTCTGCCACGTGTCACGCCTCCTGCGCCAGCGGGGCCAGTCCGCGCTGTTTCAGCCATTTCGGCAGCAGATAGGTGTCCACGTCTTGACTTGCCTTGGGAGCTAGGCGCCTCAAATCTTCAGCAAGTGAGGCACTAACATTCATTCCGCCCACAGCTCCATCAAACGCGATGACCTTATCCGTTCCGGTAGTACGGTAGGCAAACGCCATGGCCTCATCGAGGTCAGAGGCAATGAGAGCGTACTTCATATACTCAAGGTTCTGCGGATCGTGCTCGAAAATCTCGGCCTGCTTCTTACCGACGACGATCGTCGGAAGGTGCTCTGCGAAGAACGCACTCGGGTAACCAATCCACGCGTAATTGTGAACCACCATTTTTATGGCGGGATTCACGGGTGGAACGCCGGGGACGAGAGGCTTGCCATCCTTGCCATAAAGAGCCTCTGTATACCAAGTGTAAGGAGGAAGCTTCACGCTCAGGTCAAACAGGTCGACATTAGCACCCACGAAATTACAGTAGATGACTCCTGCCGAAAAGACGTAGGGTACCGGACATGGAAAATCCAAGCCGACAATGCATTCGTCAATCATGCCGAGCAAATGGAACACTTTACCGTAATAGCGCAGGCCGTCCACCATGACCGTATCGTTAATGCGATATAGGTCGTTATCTGCTTCGATACTTACAACACCGCCGGGCGACATGTTCATAAAGACAGCGCCTACAAATTTGCTCTGCACAAACTCCGATTCGAAAATAGCGCGCGCCGTAAAGTTCGCGGCTCGAGGACCGAGGTTCTGATGGTACGTGGACCGCGTCTCGATTCGCGCATACGACATACCAAACGGCTTCACGGCTCGATCAACCTGCCGGTGGAAGTGAACTTCGCGCACGTCGCTGTTGTGAACGTGAATAATCCAGTCGGCATCGTAAGCGCGCTTGAGTCCGTACAAGGTTCCGATCTCTGTCTCAATGGGAATGCCCTCATCGATTGGCGCCATGCCGAGCGCACGGTCAAAATATTTCTTGAGTTGGAACCGCTGAATGTACTCCTCAGTCTCCCGGAAGCGAAGTCCAACCCCGGCGCGCAGGCGGACCTCCTTTGCTCCCGTGCGCGATTTCACAACGTCATATACCGTACGAAGCATCTCGGCGTACGGTTCCCCGCCAAGCAGCGTGAAACCGTGGTGGGAGGCCAGGACGTTCACGGTGTGATGAGGTTGGATCATCGAAAGATCCATCTGTTCCATGGCGAGTTCCGTCGCCCGCCGAATCGCTTGTATGCCCTCATCACTTGGATAGAGCACCTTTGGACTATCTGGAAAAAGCTCCTCAAGAAAAACCGATGTCATGTTAGGTAAGTCAGCCATGCGCTTCGTCACATATTTAGGATCAACACCATAGCGAGAAGGCCTAGGCGGGAGTGGTTGAATCGGAGGTCGCAGCGCACTCATTTTACTTCCTCCTCCTCGTTCAAATCTTTTTTCATTTGAATGCTTTGCAAAAATTCGATGTCATCATCAAAGTAGAATCCCCGAGACGCATACTTCTGCTTCACCTCATCTGGAATGTCCCAGATCGTCGGAGTCGCGCCGTACCACTGATAAAATCCCTTCTGTGGAACTGGATCGATGCCGGCAGCTCTCAACAGCCTCATGGCGGGCTGAAGACATTCCACGGTACATCCGGTCCGGAGACCTGTGGCGCGTGAAATGTCGTCAGGGGTTTTCGCCCCTTTGAGAATGGCAGCTGCCACTTCCTCGGCACGCGTACCCGTGCAATAACAGACCACTTGTTCTGGATGGAAGCGAGCTTTTGCACAGAGTTCGCGCACGGCGCCTGCATCGACTTCTGACACATCAACCCCAATGGTGTAGGGTTCGTCGAGATACTCCATTCGAATGGCATCGAACGGGCACCGCTGTTCGCACGCGGTACAGCCCGTGCAATACTCAGCATCGAGAATGGCCAATTTCTTGTAAGGATGACCATTCAGCGGCTCCATTCGAATGGCTAGCGTCGGACAGACCTGCGCACATATCTTGCAACCGGTACACTTTTCATCGATAATTTTCGCGATGGTGTTCACGAGCCTCATTTTGAGGATGCCTCCCCTGCCCGTTCTAGCACGTCGTGAGTGTCGTAACGCCCCACGGTCGGGTCATGATGATGGTCATGATGATGGTCATGACCCGCCTTCGGCCGCTGAAGGGCCTCGCTTGCGTCCGGCACATTCCCGACCCAGTCCCCAAGCGAGATGCGAAGCACGTTTGCCACGGGAAGATCCTTGCTCCCAGCGCCATAGCCAATGGCATCGACTCGCATCGGCCGCGGTGGCATCGGCTTAGCCAGTGCACGGATGATCGCCGCACCAGTCGGAGTAGTCGTCTCACCCCAGAGGCCAGACGAGTAAATCGGATAGCCCTTTAGCAGCGCCAGTGTCGCTGGCGCAGGCACCGGAACGCGTCCATGCGCACATAGCACGCTGCCTCCGCCAACCTCGATGGGCGACACGTAACATGCCGGCTCACCCGCAAGATGCCATGCGAACATCGTACCCACGATATCCACGATGGCATCGATGGCGCCCACTTCGTGGAAGTGAATCTCGTCTGGTGTTGTATCGTGTACGGACGCTTCTGCCACAGCAAGGTGGAAGAATGCCTCTTTGGCTCTTCGCTTAACCTCGTTGGGGAGATCCGCTTTGTCGATGATGGCCTCGACATCTGCCAGGTGTCGATGAATGTGGCCCTCTTGGTGCCGAACAAGGACTCGAGTAGCTGTGATTTCTTGTTTCACGACCCTCGCGATCTGGACGTCACCCTCCCCCGAAATGAGGGGGCGCACGCCTGCGAGCCATACATCTTCTGGAATGCCGGCGTCGAGCCATGCGCCAAGGAACATATCACCGCTCGCGCCTGCAAAGCAGTCAATCTTCGCGATGGCCATGAGCGCCCTCCCCAAGTTCGTTAATCATGTGCGCCAAATAACCAGCGCCGAACCCATTGTCGATGTTAACCACTGACGATCCTGGTACGCACGAAGTCAGCATACCAAGCATGGGCGTTAAGCCGTGCAACTGTGCACCATAACCAACACTGGTGGGTACGCCGATGACAGGCTTATCAATCAAGCCTGCGACGACGCTCATGAGGGCTCCCTCCATCCCCGCCACGACGATCACGACTCGGGCGGCCCGTATTCGATCGAGCTCGCGCAGCAACCTGTGAAGCCCTGCCACACCCACGTCGTAGATGCGTTCCACATGGCTACCCATGACGCTCGCAGTGAGCGCAGCCTCCTCCGCGACGCGCAGATCGGATGTGCCTGCGGCCAGAACTAGGACAGAGCCGATCTGGCGAGCCGGACCACGCCGAATGACGATGGCGCGCGCAACCGGATGATACTCCGCGTCGGGGACAGTAACCTTTAGCAACTCAAACGTCTCGACGTTGGCCCGTGTGCCGAGCACATTTGACTCTCCGCGGTCAGCAAGGCGGGCCAGAATTTCTGCAGATTGCTCTGGCGTCTTGCCTTCGCAATATACGACTTCCGCAAACCCACGCCGACGCACACGGTCATGATCAATTCGTGCATAGCCCAGGTCTTCGATGGAGAGCTCTCGCAATTGCTCCAGCGCCTCATCCACGGACAGTTGACCTAAGCGAACACGCTCTAGAATGCCTCTTGTGGCTATCATGTCTTCCCCTCATCCCACCTGTGCTGCTGATTCCAATGTACGGCCCGCTTTGTGTAGCACCTCGTTGCCACTGCCGCTGCGATATCCTTCGAGATCTAAACTCACGTACGAATAGCCAATCTCCTTCAACTTGGCGACGACAAGTTCGCGGACCTCCACCAGCGCCGCGATCTGGTCCGCGGGTACCTCAATGCGTACCATGACGTCCCCGTGCTGGCGCGCACGGACCTGCTGGAACCCTAAATCGCGCAGAAATGACTCGGCGTGGTCGATTTTCTGAAGTTTTTCTGGCGTGATTCGCTCGCCATAAGGAATCCTTGAGGAGAGACATGCGAACGACGGCTTATCCCACGTGGGAAGACCCAATTGGTACGACAGCTGACGAATTTCCCGCTTGGTGAGTCCACATTCCAAAAGTGGGGCCCGAACGCCCATCTTTCTGGCCGCCGCCAGACCCGGTCGATAGTCGCCGAGGTCGTCGGCAATTGCACCAAAGACGACGTGGGAAAAGCCTCTTGCGGTCGCCAAGGCCCAGAGATGATCAAACAAGTTTCGCTTACAAAAAAAACACCGATTCGAGGGATTCTCGACGTACCCCGGGATGCTAAGCTCACTCGTCTCCATAACTTCATGATGTACACCCAGCTGGCGAGCGAGCTCCACGGCCTCTTCCCGCTCTCTGGCAGGATAGGTCTCGGAATCCGCCGTGACGGCGAGAACCTGCTCATGGCCAAGGGCGTCAAGCGCAGCCTTCAGGAGTAGCGTGCTATCCACACCGCCCGAGAAAGCCACCAGAACGCGCTCCATGTCTCGGAGCACGGCCAGCAAACGCTCATATTTCTCTTCAATGCCTTCCATGCGGCTCGCCTCCTTCTTCTCGTGGCTTCCGCCGCGAGGAAACGCTTTCAGGATTATTGTATCGCCGCAATGCGAAGGACCTTTCGGGATTCACTCATGGTCGGTTTTGTTTTCTTGAGTACGTTCGGCGTGAGAACGGTCCTTCAGCGCGCTCATCATGGCTCGGTATTCGCTCGGGGTACGGCCGACGATCCGCTTGAAGGTGGTGGAAAAATAGCTCGAGTTTGAGAAACCCGTGTTGTTCGCAATGATTTCAATCGGCAGAGACGTGACGCGAAGTAGCATCTTGGATTTCTGGATGCGGTACTGAGTCAAATAGTCGATAAAGGTGGTTCCGACTTCCGACTTAAACAGCCGGCTGAAATAGGACGGGCTGAGATATACCCTCTCCGCCACCTCCTGAAGCGATATGGGCTCATGAAAATGCTCCTCAATATACGCAATGGCGCTTTCAATAGGATTGCCAAGATCGGCTTCCGACTCCTGCCTTGCAACCAGCGCACGATTTGCACCGCCGTGAATGGAATGGCGAATATCGTTTTGAATGAGGCGGCCGAATACCTGATAAAGCTCCTCTCGATTCACGGGTTTAAGGAGATAGCCATCGAAGCCCTGATTGATGGCTTGGTACAACAGATCAAACATTTTCAATTGACTCGCAACAATGACGTGAATCAGCGGGTCATGTTCCTTAACTCGACGGCCAAATTCCAGACCATCCGCATCGGACACAGACGGATCGTAAAGCACCGCGAAAGGGTGGTGTTGGCGCACGAGCGGGAGGGCGCGTGCGGCACTGTCAGCCTCAGTCACACGGAGATGCTGATACTCCCCTGCAGACAAGAGTCCCCGCACATGCTGGCGTGCCGCCAGGTCTTCATCGACAATCAGCACGTCACACATGAACGCATCCCCCTCGCATCGCTGCCACAATTCACTCTGCCCATTCAACAAGCGCTCTCCGAATGACCTTGCCCGACGCATCTCTGGGCAGACGATCTATAAACACGTACTTGCGTGGCCGCTCAAAGTCAGATAGGCGACCATCCCGTTGGCAAAAACGGTCCAACTCAAAAGGCGTGAGATCTTCTCGGTGCGAGACGATAAAAGCGGTGACAATGTGACCCAGTTGATCGTCATGTTGCCCGACAACGGCTACCTCTTGAACGTCCGGGTGGTGCTCCAAAACGCGCTCGACCTTTCCAGGCCAGACACGGTCAACACCGGAAACCACCACATCGTCCATTCGCCCGACAATGTACAAATCGCCATCGGGGTCACGCATCCCAAGGTCGCCGGTGTAGTACCAGCCATCGCGAATGGCTTGCCGCGTGAGATCTGGCCGATTCCAATAGCCTTTAAATGCCTCAGGCGAACCCATGTAGGCAATGACCTGCCCGACATCTCCCGGTTCGACCTCATCCTCAGGGCGAGCGTCAGGATGAATGGCCACAACGCGAATAAGCTGATTGATACCTGGCCGACCCGCACAACCGGGTTTCTCATGTAGATACGTGCATGTCGTGAAGGTGTGAATTTCTGTGCTTCCGTAATGGTTGAGAAATACGTCAGGTTGAAAGGCGTCGAAACAGGCTCGGATTAACGTGTCGGGCATCGAAGCTCCTGCATAACCAATTTTGCGGATGTGTCGTAGTCGCTCGGGATCCACTCGTCCAGATTGCAAAAGGCGTCGAAATAGTGTTGGCATCGCGTAGAGGCACGTCACTGTATGAAAGTGCAACGTGTCGGCGAGAGACTCCTCTGTCACATCATGAACGATGATGTATCGACCGTTGAGAAACGCCATTGCAAGATATGAATGGATGCCCATCGTGTGATAGAGGGGCATGACGCCAAGCATGACATCAGTGCGATCATACCGATTCTGAATGACTTGTGACAATGTGGAT
Source organism: Alicyclobacillus vulcanalis (assembly GCF_900156755.1). Classification (GTDB taxonomy): domain Bacteria; phylum Bacillota; class Bacilli; order Alicyclobacillales; family Alicyclobacillaceae; genus Alicyclobacillus; species Alicyclobacillus vulcanalis. The sequence continues at coordinate 148,645 of NZ_FTOO01000007.1, read as the reverse complement.
ACGTATTCATTTTTATGAGACTTCGGAACACCCTTTGGATGACCTGAAGTGCCCGACGTGTAAAGCATAATCGCTGGATCATCGTCTTCTACGGGAGCAGCTTCAAACGCAGGCATTCCATTGCGCAGCAGCTCATCCCATGTGATATCGCCATCGTCCGGATCAAGGCTGACGTAAATCGGTTTTTCGGGAAGACGAATGCTGCGCAATGCATTTCTCGTGGCGCGCTCGAAGCAGATGAGCTTGGGTTCGACATCTAGGATGCAACGTTCTACATCTCCTGGAGCCATGTGGTAGTTTAGGGGCACGAACACAGCTCCAACTTTCTGCACAGCCCAAAAGAGAACGACGGTCTGTTGCCGATTCTTCATCAAGCTCATCACGCGATCCCGCCGTCCGATCCCAAGTTTATGCAGCGCGTGCGCCACGCGGTTTACGGCAGCGTGCATGTCCCGATAACTGAGGACGCGATCGCCTTCGATGAGCGCAATAGCGTGCGGCTCCCGTCCAGCCGCCATTTCGAACATACGCGCCAAATTCACCGTGAAACGCCTCCATCACCAGAGAGACTTCACCAACTTCAGAATGTCATCTTCGCTGGCTTCTCGCGGGTTATGGCGCAGTTGCACGCTCACCAAGGTCTGGCGGGCGATACTCGTTAGGAGATCCTCAGTCACACCGACGTCCCGCAATCGTCCTGGCAAGCCCGTCTCTCGCGCGAGTTCCTCCACGATTTCGGCCAACGTCCCGGCACTCGACCCTCGCGCCTTGGCCAGGATGGTAGCCGCGCGGTCATATTTGCCGCAACAAACAACGGCGTTGTATCGTATCACGGCCGGCAGACAAACACCGATCGCAACACCGTGTGGTACATGAGCATGCCCGGACACTGCAGCGGCAATCGCGTGGGTCAATCCTAAAAATGCATGGTTAAAGGCGATCCCAGACAACAAACTGGCTTCTGCCATGTTCTTTCGTGCCACATGGTCCTGCCCATGTCTTACAGCCTGAACCAAGCTCCTTCCTACGAGCTCCATGGAACGCTCGGCCAAAGCGTCCGAAAACGGAGTGGCTCTCCGTGAGACGTACGCTTCCAACGCATGAGCCAATACGTCAATTCCACTTGCCGCCGTCACGTGAGGTGGCACGCTGTGCGTAAGGAGCGGGTCAACTAGGGCCACATCCGCTGCAAGAAACGGGCTCGTCACCGTCACCTTCACTTGGCTCTCCCAGTCGGAGTAAACGCCGAAAAACGTGACCTCACTCCCCGTGCCCGCCGTAGTTGGAAGGACGCATAGCTTCGTCTTGCATGGCGCGCAGATGGGGTCAGCCTCACTTCCCGCGAATCTTCGGATGTCTCCTCCGAGTTCGGCGACGAGCCGAGCTCCCTTGGCCACATCGATGGCTGAACCCCCGCCTACCGCAACGAGGGCATCGGCATGACGTTCGCGGCATAGTGATGCCACCTTGTGGACCGTGTCAACGCTGGGATCCGGCTCAACCTCGGCATAAAGCGAGACTTCAGAGCAAGTACGTAGAACAAGCGACTCTACGAACTGAGCCACGCCCGCTTGTTGTAATCCAGGATCTGTCACCACAACGACGCGCGACACAGACATCTCTTCGAGTACACGAGGTAACTCCTGCGCAACTCCCTCGCCAAATCTCACTCTCGTTGGAATCTGAATTTCATAGCTCATAGGCTCATCTCCACTTGTGCTCACACGTCAAGGGTAAGGTGAATATGTTTGAGCTCCGTGAACTCGTAGAGACCCTCAATTCCACGCGAACGACCCAATCCGCTCATCTTGTAACCGCCGGACTCGGCTTCCGCGTAATTCCGGTTGTAACCGTTTAACCACACCGTACCTGCTTGCAGGCGGCGCGCCACGCGGAAGGCACGGTTCAAGTCCTGCGTCCATATGCCCGCGACCAAGCCGTATCGTGTCGCATTCGCTAGCCGCACGGCCTCCTCTTCAGACGTAAATCGCTCCACCACGAGCACAGGCCCGAAAATCTCCTCCTGAACCACGGAACAATTGACGGGCACGTCAGCGATGACGGTGGGCTCGATGAAGTTTCCTCGATCGTATGGCGGCTGAGTCAGCCTGCGGCCACCCGTGATGATTCGCCCTCGCCTTCGGCCTTCCTCGATGAAGCTGAGAATGGTTTGGAGCTGAGTTTCCGAGATGACGGGCCCCATCTCCGTCGACTCATCCAGCGGCATGCCCACTCGAAGTGATTCCGCGTACGACTTAGCGAGAGCGAGAGCATCCTCATACACCGAAGCCTCCACCAAAAGCCGAGATCCGGCCATACAGATCTGGCCGCTCGTCATAAACACCGAGCGGCATGCGGTCGACACCGCTCGTTCAAGATGACTATCCGCAAAGACCACGTTTGGCGACTTGCCGCCGAGCTCGAGCGCGACCTTCTTGATGCCACGGCTAGCCTTGGCCATAATGCCCTGCCCCACTTCGGTGCTACCTGTGAACGCCACCATGTCTACATCGGGACTTTCAACCAAGGCGTCACCCACGACTCGACCTTTACCTGTCACGAGCTGAAGAACGCCGGGCGGAAACAGCCCAAGCTCAGCAGCGAGTTCGAACAAAGCCGCCGTGATCGCACCTGTGCGCTCTGCGGGTTTCACGATGGCAACGTTTCCTGCGGCCAAACATGGCGCTAAATCACGCATGAGGAGCAGCACAGGCCAATTCCATGGCGTGATCACGGCCACGACACCGATGGGCTCGCGAACCAGGAAGCCATACGCATCCGGCGTCGGGTGAAACGTACGTCCGAACACGTTTCGCGCCATGATGCTGTTGTAACGGAGCGCATCGATGGCACTGGCTATCTCGATTCGAGCCTCGCGAATCGGTTTTCCGTTTTCTTCGGACAAGAGGCGAGCCAGCGCTTCTTTGTGCTGTTCGATGGCGTCTGCCCATGCCGAAAGCGCACGAGAACGCAGGTTCGAGGTATTCGGCCAGTCGGTAGACTCGAACGCGGAGCGAGCCGCGGCAACGGCTCGCTCCACATCCTGCGGCGTGGAGGACTGCGTCCTCGCGACGGGATGACCCGTCGCAGGATGAATGGATTCACAGGTCTCCCCAGAGCTTGACGGTTGCCAAGCACCGGCGATGTAGTTCTCGTAGGTCTTCATTGCGCAATCCCCCTCACGTCAAGTTACTCAAAGTGTCCGCGGGTCTCGGGGACAATGAGTGCCCCGACGAGATACAACGCGAGTGCCGACATAAGGAAAGCTGTCAGAGCCACTGGGATGTTGGTCGTCGTGCCGGCGGCCAAGGAAACGAAGGTTGGAAGCATGCCTCCTACCGCAAACCCCATGTTCCATGAAAGCCCCGTTCCCGTCGAGCGGACCTGTGTGGGGAAACGTTCGTTTAAGAACGCCACGATGGGCGCGTATGCTGCGTTGCCCAGGAACACCAGAACGAGTGCATAGGTTATCAAAGCACGCGGTGAATGAGTCGTGGCCATGCCGTGATACAGAAAGGGGACGGCGATGAGTGCGACGACGCCCACTGTCAAAAAGACAGGCTTTCTCCCAACCATTTCACTGAGATGCCCGACCAAGACGGCCGCGAAAATCACCACCAGGCTCGCGGCGATGAGCGCTAGAGATGCTGTGCCGTGTGGAGGTTTGTTCACGACTTTGAAGAAGGTTGGTAAATACCCTGATGTCAAATAATAACCGCTTCCGCCTCCAATGGTAATCATTAGGTTCACAACTAAAATGCGGCCATAGTCGCGAAAGACAGTCCGCACGGGCGTTTTTGGAACAGGAGTGGTCTGTGAATGAGCAGCTTGCTGCCAAAGAGGCGATTCCTCAAGTGAATTAAAGACAAACACGCCCAATACTGCGCTCAGCAGACCAGAGAAGAACATGCACCGCCATCCCCAAACATCGAACGCCGGGCCGGGAAATACAGATGACCAAATGGCATACACAATGGAAGCGATGAGCGAACCGATTCCGGCGCCACCGCCGCCGATCAAGCCTGAAACAAGGCCGCGCCACTTCGGTGAGACGGACTCGGTACCAATGGTGTGTGTTGACGCCACGACACCGCCGACACACACCCCCTGGATGAGACGAAGAACAAGGAATAAAATAGGCGCCGCGACGCCGACCTGGTGAACGGTTGGAAGGACGCCGAAAAGGGCTGTTAGAACGCCGACACCGACAACAGCGGTGATCATCGCGCGCTTTCGACCAAATCGATCGGCGAATGATCCGAAGAATCCGCTTCCAAGCGGACGCATGAGCAGGGTGACCGCGAACGAACCGTACACCGAGGCGAGCGATAACGTCGGGTTACTGGATGGGAAAAACAACTTGCCGACATCTGGCGCGACATAAAGCAGGACGAACAGATCGAACAAGTCCAGGGACCACCCAAGAAGCGACGCGATGGTCGCGGTTACAACCTGCTTCCGCGAAGGCTGTACGGCGTACGAATTCGCTGTAGAAATGGACATTCAAATCCTCCTCATGGAGAATAGGTTTCTTGCTCAGTCACTTCCCAGTGCGAACCGAAAATGTCCCGCATGCGCCGCTCGTACATCTCCATCAAGCGCTCCAGCCCTCGCTCCTCTTCTGGGGGTTCGTACCTCACGCCATCCAATTCGATGGGCTGACCATAGCGGGCACGTATAAGTGGCAAATACGTTCGGTACACCGCACGGATCCGTTCGGCGAGGGATGCATCGCGCTGAGCATAATGTCGAAGAACGCGCATCCCAAAGCCCACGTGTCTCCCTTCATCCCGTTGAATGTTACGAAAGCCCTGCGACAAACCTGGAAAGAGGCCATGCTTACCGAACACGTGTACAAAGATGTGGTAACCTGCATTGGCCTGTACGCCTTCAATGATGCCTTGATAATGCGTGAACGCTTCCACAATACACGCGATTCTATCCTCTTCTGGCCTATCCAGGCACTCGAGCAGTTTTTGTGCTCGTTCGAGAAGTGAGTCGTGCGCGGGATTGTGTAAGCGGCGCTTTGGAGTAAGTAGCCCAAAGACTTCCTTGAAATACCGGGCGAAAAAGTCCGTGTGTTTAAACTCTTCCACCAGTTGCGTGCTTAAGTAGGCCTGTTGCCACGTCGAGGGTGCCGACATAATCCACGGACAAAACAGCCTGGCCACGTTTTCTTCGGCGTGATAAAAGGCTCCACAAAATGACTCGAGATACGCGCGCATCTCTGGGGCCAGGCGCTCATAGTCGCGCTTGTCTTGTTCGAAATCGATCTTCGACGGATCCCAGGTGCCGTAAGCGATGGCCTTTCGCCAAAGTCGCTGAGCCACCTCGTCCAGCGAATCACTGGGTTCTCCGAGATCGACGTCTTCCACGTTCAACACGGCGCTCACACCTCTCCTCCAGACGGTTCTGACAATCCGTAGCGATGCCAGTCCAAGGTCTGCATCCCCGGAATTGAGATGCGCTTAAAACGAAACGGCTCGGCGTCAAGTGGTATGGTGCAGTCGAGGCCCATCTTGCTACCCAAACCATCATCGGTCGACGGGTCGAGCTTGGAACCTTGACTGTGCCGGACGACGATTAGGTCGTGCTCGGCCTGAAATCGGGTCGCAATGGCCCATTCCACTTCTTCTGGGTTATAGATGTCCACGTCGTCATCCACGACCACAACGTGCTTGATGTCAAAGCTGTTGGCGAACGCCGCAAGAATCGCGTTTTTCCCCTGTCCCTCCTCCGTCTTTCGGATGGCAATGACCGCGTGGTACCGACAGGATCCCCCGGGTGTCATGTGAACAGCCCGCACAGTTGGGACGAGGTGCCGGACCGTCTCAAACAGACTCGCCTCGCGCGGAATGCCACCGAGTAGCAGATGTTCGTACCCCGCCGGAACAATCGTGTGATAGACCGGATTCTCGCGCATCAGGAGAGCAGTGACTTGGATGACATGCTTGTCGGATCGCGGTCCATAGTAGCGAGGAAACTCCCCGAAGGGTCCTTCGGGCTCTCGCACATGTGGCAAAATTTGGCCCTCAATCACGATCTCGGCATCAGCGGGCACATCGACATCGACAGTCTGACAACGCACGACGGGAAGCGGCTCGCGACGAAGCGCACCTGCGATCTCCAGCTCGTCAACGCCAAACGGTGTACTCGCCTGGGATGCGAGGAGTGTCGCAGGATCGACCCCAATGACAACCGCGCACTCGAGCGGCTGGCCGCTCGATTCGGCCTGGCGAAACAAGTGGAGCGTGTGACGTGGAAGGAGCAACACGCCCATCCGGTCTGGACCCGTGACTTGAAGGCGATGAATGGCTACGTTCTGTTTGCGGGTCGTCGGGTCGCGGACGATGAGCAGGCCGGCCGTGACGTAAGGGCCAGCGTCGTGCTCGTGATGCGTCGGGATCGGAAGCGTTTTCATCAGGTCGATTTGCTCGGTTTGGACGCGAGCATAGACGGGTGCTTCGTCTGGAAGAACGCGCTCTACAGGAACAGGTCGCTCGCAGGCCTCCCGAAATCTGTGGATGAGGTCGTTGGACGTGCACCCAAGTGCCTCTGCGATCCACCGCCTGTGGGAGACAAGTCCACTGGTAACAGGAATACTTGCGCCCTCGGGTCGGTGAAAGAGCACGGCCTTTCGCCCGTCCAATCGCTTTGCGATAGCAGCAACTTCGTAGCGAAGACTGACCTCCGCTTCGATCTCGACAAGTCGATCGGTCGCTCGTAGATGCTCCAGCCACGCACGAAATGAAAGAAACGCCACGACATTCGCCTCCCGTCGCTGACTGCGACGTGTGATTGGATCATATAAGGAGTTAATATCGATGTAAATAACCCTTTTTATAGACGTAAATAAAGTTGAATTCAGCTGTTCATGACTTTTAAAGAGAGGATTCTGGATTCGAATGATCACAAACGGTGCGTTCTCCCCACCGCGGAACTGGCATGGACAGACCAAAGTGGTCAAGCATGCGGGCGACGAGGTGGTCGATGACATCCTCGAGATGACGTGGACGATGATAAAACCCGAGGACCGGCGGAAAAATGACCGCACCTGCTCGGGCAAGTGCCTGCATACTCTCGAGATGAAGTTCATGCAGAGGCGTCTCACGAACCACGAGAACCAACGGTCGCCGTTCCTTCAGGGTGACGTCCGCAGCTCTCACGATGAGATTGTCCGACAATCCCATGCGAATGGCCCCAAGAGTCTTCACGCTGCAGGGAACGACAATCATCCCATCGGTGCGATACGATCCGCTTGAAATGGACGCAGCCAGATTGTCGACACGATGCACGACGGATGCGAGCCGGTGAAGGTCGGCGAGAGACAGGTCAGTCTCCAATTTCAGCGTCGTCTCTGCCCAGCGAGAACAGATCAGGTGGGTCTCAACACCCAAACTTGAAAGCGCTTGAAGTGTACGGACGGCGAGCACGGCTCCGGTAGCGCCCGTCACTCCGACAACGATGCGCATGGTGTATCGTCTCCCATCTGCTCTCACACTCCGTAGTCTTGAGTATAGTTCGGAGTGAGATATCGCTCTTTTTAAAACAAATTCAATTTTATTTTGAGATCTTGCTGGCCCTCTCGCGTTGTCATGAAGCCCGGATCTTGGTCCCGATCCGGGCTTCCACCGCGACTGCAGGCTGTTGAGCGACATATCGTGAAATCGGTTGGGGGGTGAAACGATGTGCACAAGAGCTGAGTGTGAGCGCCTTGTCGGGCGTTGGGTCACGTTTCGCACCCCATACGGGCGCCATCAAGGCTTGATTGAACGGGTCACAGAAGATGGTCGTGTGGTGATTTGGTCTCCCCGGTCTCAGGCGGTCCCTGCGTTCATCTTGACCGATGGTGCTGCGCCCCGAGTGGATGCCGAACTTGCGTATGGAGGGTTTGGACCGGGCCCCCTGGGTACTCCCGGTTACGGAGCGGCTCCCTATGGCGCCCCTGTACCAGGCTACGGCTACGGCGGCGGCTGGGTGCGGTGGGCCGTGCCGTTTCTCATCATCTACGCTTTATTCGGGCTCTTCTTCTGGTGAGGAAACTATTCGTGGGGAGCATACAAGAGCGCGGGAGCCGAGTCGGCCTCCCGCGCTCACTTTTCGCTCGCTTCTCACGCGGATGCGACCGGTTCCGCAATCCGAAGCGTTAACGAATCCCCAGTGACCTCAAGTGCAATCTCGCGCACCTCTTCGTCAATCAGCTTTTCCGCGATGGGGTCTTCCACATACGTCTGCACCGTGCGACGCAGCGGGCGCGCGCCGAAGGCTGGGTGATAGCCTCGCTTCGCCAACCATTCTACGGCCTCCTCGGTCCAGGACAGCGACACACCCCGTTCCGCAAGAAGCTCGCGCACCTCCGTGAGCATCAGTTCGACGATGCGCTGCACGTCCGTTTGACCAAGCGGGCGGAACCGAACAATCGCGTCAAACCGGTTCAGGAATTCCGGCTTGAAGTAGGCGGATAGATCGCCGAGATCGACGTCGAGCCGCTTGTCCTCGTCCGCACGGACGGCAAACCCAACGTGGTTCTTCCGCTCCACTTCACCCGCATTCGAGGTCATGATGATGAGCGTGTCCTTGAAGCTCACCGTCCGGCCCTGGCTGTCGGTCAGGCGCCCATCTTCCATGATCTGTGCTGCACATCTGGATGCGCCTTTTCGATCTCGTCCACCAGAATCAGGCTATACGGGTGCCGGCGCACCTGCTCGGTCAGCTGGCCCGCCTGCTCATATCCGACGTACCCTGGCGGCGCACCGATGAGCTTCGACACGGCGTGCTTTTCCATGTACTCGCTCATATCGAGCCGGATCATCGCGTCCCTCGAGCCAAACAAGATTTCGGCCAGCCGCCGAGCCATCTCCGTCTTCCCGACGCCGGTCGGTCCGACGAAGAGAAAGCTGCCAATCGGTCGATCGCCCTTGCGCAGCCCGACGCGGCTGCGGCGAATGGCGCGAGCCACCTGGCGCACGGCCTCTTCTTGGCCGATCACGACCGCCTGCAGATCCGCCTCGAGGTTCTTCAGTTTTGCTTGTTCTTCCGCCTGCATCCGCGTGACCGGGATGCCGGTCTTCGCCTCGACGATCGCGGCGATGTGCTCCTCATCGATGACCGGCGGGCCGGAGGTGGCAGCCCCACGCGCCAACTCCGCGCGAAGCCTCTCTTCCTCGGCCTTCAGCTCGGCCGCGCGCTCGTACGCCTCCTGGCGGATGGCAGCCTCCTTCTCCCGCGCGATGGCCGCGAGCCGCGCCTCCACGTTCAGGGCATCGCCGTGCTGCAGGTTGGCCTTCGATCCGGCCTCGTCCATCAAGTCGATGGCCTTGTCCGGGAGAAATCGATCTCCGATGTAGCGATGCGACAGTGTCACGCATGCGCGAATCGCGCCATCGGTATACCGCACACCGTGGTATGTCTCATACCGCGGCCGCAAACCTTCGAGAATGCGCACCGCCTCCTCGACGGACGGCTCGTTCACCATCACTGGCTGGAACCTGCGCTCGAGCGCCGGGTCCTTCTCAATTTGACGGTACTCGTCGAGCGTGGTGGCGCCGATGATCTGAAGGTCGCCGCGCGCAAGCGCCGGCTTGAGAATGTTGCCGGCGTCCAGCCCGCCCTGAGCGGCTCCCGCGCCGACCAACAGGTGAATCTCATCAATAAACGCGATCACGTCACGGCGCGACTCGAGTTCGGCAATCAGTTGCTTCATGCGACTCTCGAACTGGCCACGAATCCCGGTATCCGCGACGAGCGACGCCACGTCGAGCGCATAAATCGTCTTGCCTGCAAGCTTTTGCGGCACGCGCCCTTCGGCGATGCGAAGCGCGATGCCTTCGACGATGGCGGTTTTCCCGACGCCTGGCTCACCAATGAGAACCGGGTTATTCTTATTGCGCCGGTTCAAAATTTCAAGCGTGCGCTCCACTTCCTCGTTGCGCCCGATGAGCGGATCGATCTTCCCCGCCTTGGCCAGCTCGGTGAGGTTGCGCCCAAATTGGTCGAGCACACTGCCCTGCTGGCCTCCAGGCAAGGTCCCGACCTGCCCTCCCGGGCCATGCATGCTCATCTGCCGAAAGAGATCGTCAAACGGAAAACCTCCGCCCATGCTGAATCCAGGTCCGATGAATGGCATCGTGAGACACCTCCAAGCTGCCCACTCAGATCCGGGACGCCGCTTGTTTCAAGGCGCGACCCATCAAGACAAACAACTGAGCAAGACGAACAACTGAGCTGGATACTGATATTGACTAACTTTGACCTTCTTGCGGCGTTTTTTGACTTTGTCTTTCCTTGACCAATTATAGCACGCGCATCGCAGATTGCAACAGTTTTTTCGCATAACAGGTGGTTGGAAAGGGAAAAAACGCGCTATGATAAGGGTACCACTCAGGCGAGGTGAGCCCATTGTTGGTGATTCTCCTGCTCGTCGTGATCGTCATTCTGCTGGTCATCCTGTTTGCTCGCAGGAACCAAAGCCAAGGGCCGGTCTACCGCCGAGGTCCCTTCCAATCGCCGCAAGGCGGTCCGTATCAACAGGGCCCTTTTCAATCGAACTACGGCCCGAGCTACGGCCCCACGTACGATGTGACGCCACCTTACGGAGGCTATCGCCCCGGGTTTGGCGGCGCTGGCTCGTTCCTGGGAGGCATGGCGGCAGGTGCCCTATTGTCCTGGCTCTTTGAGCAGGGTCGAATCGACGCGATGCAATACGACATGTTCCGTCAAATGGAAGATCAGCAGATGATCGACGCGCTCCTGCAGCAGAACATTATTCAGCAGGACGAGATCGAGCAGCTTCAGCAACAGGTGATGATGGATCAAGGCGGCCTGTATGATCCGAATGGCAACCCGGTGGACCCGGGGCAGATGCAGGACTGGAATGCGTCAGACACCTGGGACAACCAAGTCGACTTTCGGGACGATGGATTTCAAAACGGGCCGTTTGACGACCCTGGCAACAACAACGATGGGGGCTGGGTGTAAACCCGGCCCTTTTGACGTTCCGAGCAAGCGCCTCGCGCGAGCTCATGTATCGAAGAGAATGCCGACGTCGACGGAGAGGTCGGGAAACGCCACGGGCGAAATGCGATCGCCCACGCGGTTCGACGTGTTCCAGCGGAGGGTACCGCCGTTGGCGCGGTACACGTGCACGACGCGCTCTTCTGGCTCCACAATCCAGTACTCCGGCACACCTGCGCGCTCATAGAGCAACATCTTGCGGATGGTATCATGCGCCGCGGTGGACGGAGAAAGGACCTCCACGACAAGAACGGGAATGCCGACGACGCGGCGGTCCGCTTGAAAGGGCGGACACATGATGAACAGGTCCGGCTGGACCACATCCATCGTGCCCTCATCTTCGTCAAAGCACAGGTCCATGGGGGCTACGTAGGCCTGGCATGACTTTCCTCGAAGATACAGGGCAAACTCGGCCCCCAGCTGCAGGACAATCTGCTGGTGAAGCGGTGAGGGGCTCGCGAGCATGTAAGGCACCCCTTGGATCAGTTCCCACCGCTCTGGCCCATCCCACGCCACGTAGTCCCGATACGTATAGCGAACGTCGTCCTTGCGCTCTGGTTTCGGCATGGTTCCACCCCTCCACATCCATCCTACCGCAAGACTGGGGTGTTGGTTCGCCGCAGCGCGACAACACGCACATCGTAAGCGGCGATGACGGCCGCCCCGAGCCGGTCATTAATCCCGGATGACCGGCTCATAGCCTGCCTGGCGCAGCGTGTCGCAGATGAGGCGAATGTGGGCGTGATCGCGCGTCTCCAAGTCGATCTCGACCTCCGTCTGCCCGAGGTGGATGTGCGATCCAACCCGCTGGTGATGCACGGTGAGCACGTTCGCGCGCAGTCGTGCCACAATGTCCAACAAATCGCGCAGCGCGCCGACGCGATCCTGAATGGTCACGGCCAGGCGCAGATACCGGCCGGACTCGACCAGGCCGTGCTCGATGATGCGCGACAACACCACCACGTCCACGTTGCCCCCGGACAAGACCGCGACGACCTTCCCCAGCCCAGCCGGCACCTTCTTGCTGAGCACGGCCGCGATGGTGGTGGCTGCTGCGCCTTCCACCACGAGCTTGGACCGCTCCATCAAGAGAATCATCGCCCGCGCGATCTCGTCCTCCTCCACGACGACGACGTCGTCGATGTACTGCTTCGCAGCTTGGAACGTGAGCGCACCAGGGCGCCTGACGGCAATGCCGTCCGCAATCGTCGGCTCGGCGGGCACGGTCTCGATGGCTCCGAAATCGAGCGCGTGGCGGAAGGCCGGCACGGCCTTGGCCTGCACGCCAATGACCTTCACCCCAGGGCGCAGGGCCTTCAAGGCGATGGCGATACCCGCGGCGAGCCCCCCGCCGCCCATCGGCACCACCACGGCGCCCACATCGGGCAGTTGCTCCGCAATCTCAAGGCCGATCGTCCCCTGCCCGGCGATGATGTCGGGATCGTCAAACGCGTGAATGTAGGTGAGCCCCTCGCGCATCGCGATCTCGCTCGCGTGGCCGTACGCCGCGTCGTAATCGTCCCCATGAAGCACCACGCGCGCGCCGTAGCGCTGCGTCGCCATGATCTTGGCCAGGCTCGCGCCTTCCGGCATGACGATGGTGCAGGGCACGCCGCGCCCGCGCGCCGCGTAAGCCACACCCTGCGCGTGGTTGCCGGCCGAGGCGGCGACAACGCCGGCGAGCGCACCCGACTCCGCGAGCGCCGTGATCTTGTTCAGCGCGCCGCGCAGCTTGAACGATCCCGTCTTCTGCAGATTCTCCAACTTGAGGTAGATCTCATTGTCCGACATGCGAGAAAAGGTCTCGGAGTAATCGAGCGGCGTGTACAGCACGCTGCCCCGAATCCGTTCCCGCGCCCGCTCGATGTCTTTCAGTGCAGGTAGCGACCGCTCCAACCGACTTTTCCTCCTCGAAGAAGGCGGGCCAAAGGGCCCGCCCCATCGCTTGATTCACCGGTCCGCGCGCTTCATCGAATCCTCCAGCACGGTCTTGGCGATGTGCTCGTCCAGCGCCTCGTAATCGAAGTAGCGGATGGCTTGGTACAGCTCCTCGCGCGACTGCATCTCGGCAAGCAGCGACTTTTGCGTCCCCTCGCGCTGAATCGCCTCGAAGACGCGCTCGATAGCCTTCGCCGCGACGCGCACGCTCGTCACGGGGTAAATCACCATGCGGTAACCCCACGACTCAAATTGATCCGCGGTGTAGTACGGCGTCCGCCCGAACTCCGTCATGTTCGCAAGCAGCGGCACCGGCACGCGCTCCGCCACTTGGCGAAACTCTTCCTCCGTGGTCAACGCCTCCGGGAAGATGGCATCCGCCCCCGCCTCGACGTACCGATTGGCGCGATCCACGAGCGCGTCCAGTCCCTCCACGCTCTTCGCGTCCGATCGCGCCACCACCACGAGCGTCGGCGCCACGGTTTTCAACATGCGGATCTTTTCCACCATCTCGGACGGCTCGACGAGCTTCTTGCCGTTCAAATGGCCGCACTTCTTCGGCATGACCTGATCCTCAATTTGCACAGCCGCCACCCGGGCCTCGAGCATCTCCTTCGCCGTGCGGGCGACGTTCAAGACTCCACCGTAGCCGGTGTCGATGTCGACGAGCAGGGGCAGCCCGGATGCGCGAACGAGATCGGCGGCCCGCTCCGCCACCTCGTTCGAGTAGACGATGCCGAGATCGGGCAAACCGCGGCTTGCGGTGTACGCGGCGCCCGACAGGTAGATGGCTTCAAAACCCGCCTGCTTCGCGAGGCGCGCCGTGAGTCCGTCGTGTGCGCCGGGAATTTTGAGGATGCGCGGCTCCTGGATCCGCGCGAGAAACCGCCTGGCCAGCTCCTCCTGGCTTGGTTGTTGCTCCACCAGCCACGCCAACGTCCATGCCCCCTCTCAGATGACAAACAGCTCCATGAATTCGTCGACCGGCGTCTCGCGCAGCCGCTCGGCATCGAGGCAGAGATCGAGAATGCGCTCGGCGCGTTTTTCTGGGAAGCGGGTCAGGAGATTCGCGCGGAACTTCTCGATCACCTTTGGCAGCCCCTCCGCGCGGCGCCGGCGGTGGCCAATCGGGTACTCCACCTCCACTTTCTCCGTGTGCGATCCGTCCCGGAAGAAGATCTGCACCGCATTGGCGATGGAGCGCTTGTCGGGATCGAGATAATCCTTGCTGTAGCGCGGATCCTCGACGACCTCCATCTTCTCGCGCAGGGCATCGATGCGCGGATCGCTCGCCGTCTCGTCCTCGTAGTGTTCCGCGCGCAGATCGCCGTAAATGAGGCCCACGGCGACCATGTACTGAATGCAGTGATCGCGGTCCGCCGGATTGTGGAGGGGGCCCTTCTTGTCGATGATGCGAATCGCGGATTCGTGGGTCGTGATGACGATGCGCTCAATCTCGTCCAGCCGATCCTTCACCTGCGGATGCAACTGGAAGGCGCACTCCACCGCGGTCTGCGCGTGGAACTCGGCTGGGAAGGAGATTTTCAGAAGCACATTCTCCATCACGTAGGAACCGAGGGGCCGGGCGAGCACAATAGGCTTGCCGCCCATCACGACATCGTTGAAGCCCCATTGCGGCGCGGTCAGCGCGCTCGGATATCCCATCTCGTCGCGCAGCGCCATGAACGCGAGCCAGACGGCGCGGCTCGTCGCATCGCCTGCCGCCCACGACTTGCGCGATCCCGTGTTGGGTGCATGGCGGTACGTGCGGAGCGGCGCGTTGTCGATCCAGGCGTTCGAGATGGCGTTTTGAATCTGCTCGCGCGATCCGCCGAGCATCGCGCTGGTCACGGCCGTGGAAGCCACCTTCACGAACAGGACGTGATCGAGCCCGCGGCGGTTGAGGCTGTTTTCGAGCGCGAGCACGCCCTGAATCTCGTGCGCCTGGACCATGCGCTCAAGCACCTGGCCCACGGTCATCGGCGCGCGCCCCCGCTTGCGCGCTTCGCGGCTCACGTAGTCGGCCACGGCGAGAATTCCGCCGAGGTTGTCCGACGGGTGCCCCCACTCCATGGCGAGCCACGTGTCGTTGTAGTCGAGCCAGCGGATCATGGCGCCGATGTTGAATGCGGCCTGGACGGGATCGAGCTCATACTTGGTGCCAGGCACGCGCACGCCGCCAGGCATCGAGGCCCCCGGGACATAGGGGCCAATGTGTTTCGCGCACTCCGGAAACGAAAGGGCGAGAAGCCCCACGCCGAGCGTGTCCATGAGGACGTGCCGCGCGATATTCAAGGCTTCCTCGCTCGCCACCTCGGGCTTCATCACGTAGTCGGTCATCTGAACGATGGCATCGTCAAACGGGCGGCCGCCCTGACGGTCCACTCTGCCACTCATCGTCATTCCCCCTGCACACGACAAAATTCCGGGCGGCGAGGCCGCCCGCTTCAAGCCCAGCATGAAGATGGATGCCGCCGCGACGCGCTTGGCTTACGATTCGACGCGCGTCAGGCCTTGAGGCCGCGCGGTCCCTTGTACAGCACGCGCGGGCGGAAGATGCGATTGTGGGCCAACTGCTCCATCACGTGCGCCGACAGCCCCACGACGCGCGCCGCGAAGAAGACCGGCGTGAAGAGCGGGACCGGGATGCCGAGCATGTACATGACCGGCGCAGCGTAGTAGTCGAGATTCGGATACAGCCCCTTCTCCTGACGCATGATGTCTTCGCCCACGACGCACATCTCAAGCCACTTCTTGGCCTCCGGATGCGTCCCCGCCATCTCCTGAAGCGCTTCTTTCATCATTTGAGCGCGAGGGTCCATCTTCTTCATATAGACGCGATGCCCAAAGCCCATGATTTTCTCCTTGTTGGCGAGCTTTGAGCGGATGAGGCGTTCAAAACCTTCCACCGTCTGCGCCTCGAGCAGCATCTCCATCACGGCCTCGTTCGCCCCGCCGTGAAGAGGTCCCTTGAGCGAAGCCACCGCGCCCGTCAGCGCGCCGTACATATCGGAGAGCGTCGAGGTGATGACGCGCGCCGCGAAAGTGGAGTTCGGCAGCTCGTGCTCGCAGTACACCATGAGCACCTGGTCAAAGTACTTGACCTCATCGGGGCTCGGCTCGCGCCCGGTGATCATGTACAGCCCGTTTGCGACGAAGGACAGATCATCGCGCGGCGCAATCGGCTCTGCACCCTGGCCGATGTGGTGGCTCGCCGCGACAATCTGCGGCACCTGCGCCAACAGTCGCATCGCTCGATCCCGATTCGCCGCGGGCGACTGATCGTCGAGATTCGGATCAAAGCCCGAGAGCGCTGAAACGCCGGTGCGCAACATGTCCATCGGGTGCGTGCTGGACGGCAGGTGCTTGAGAATCGCCCAAAGGTTCGGAGGCACTTGCCGGTGGGACTTTAGCGACGCCTCGATGGCCTGCCGCTCCTCGTCGTTAGGCAAGCGCTTGTCAATCAAGAGACCAATGATATCAATATACGACACTTTCTTGGCCAGATCGATGAGGTCGTAGCCGCGCAGCACGATCTCCTCGTGGTCCACGTCCAAAAACGAAATCTCGGTCTCGCATGCGATGACGTTTTCTAAACCGGGTCTGTACGCTTCCGTCATGACGAAGCCTCCTCGTGGCGCCGGACGAGGCCCTGTCGCTCGGGCGCCGTCGTTTCGATAGCGGTTACATAGCCTCATTATACAGGAACTAGGCCGAAAAGCAGGGATGGCAGTGTGTTCAGAGAAGTGCGAAATGACGGATGACCAGCTAAAAAAGAATCCCCACAGAGGTGACTCTGCGGGGCCGTAAAGATACAGATTGTGTTCACTCATTAGCGGAACTGTGGAAGCCAATCTCCATGGGCTTCAATCAAGTCGTCGCACAAGGCAACAATTTCATCTAATGTGAGCTCTGCGGCGGTATGCGGATCTAAAAACGCGGCCTGATAGACGGCTTCTCTCTTCTGGGTGACGGCAGCCTCCAACGTCATCAGCTGCGTATTGATGTTCGTTCGATTCAGAGCAGCGCACTGCTCAGGCAGGCGCCCCACGTAGGTAGCGCTAATGCCAGATTTGTCCGCCACACATGGTACCTCTACACACGCTTCCCTCGGCAGATTTTCAATCAAGCCAGTATTCATGACGTTGCCCCCGAATTTGTAGGGGACATTCGTCTCCATCGCTTCAATCAGGTACGATGCATACTCATGCGTTCGAGTGTGTTGAAGATTTCGGTTTTCCACGAGTTCTTCGCGCATGTGTTGCCATTGCTCAATCTGTGCGACACACCTCCGAGGATACTCGTCAAGAGGAATATTGAACTTGTCAATCAACTCAGGATGCGTCTTTTTGATAAAATAAGGGTGATACTCTGCATTATGCTCAGACGACTCCGTGACATAGTATCCGAATTTTAACATAAGCTCAAATCTCACCATGTCGTCATGCTTCTGTTGTTGCATCTCGCGCGCACGTCTTTTAATCTCGGGGTACAGATCTTCGCCGTTCCTTTTAATCTCAAGTAGCCAAGCCATATGGTTGATGCCAGCAATTTTATATTCAACGTCCGTGGCGTCCATTCCGAGTCTCTCGAACAGCTGCGGAACACAGACTTGCACGCTGTGGCACAGTCCTACCGTCTTGATTCCGCCATAGGTAATCATTGCATTCGTAAGGACGGCCATCGGATTCGTATAGTTGAAGAACCAAGCGTCGGGACACAGCTCTTGCATATCACGCGCGATCGATAACATGACAGGTATCGTTCGTAGTGCTCGAAACAAGCCCCCGATGCCGACCGTGTCGCCGATGGTCTGACGCAACCCGTACTTTTTCGGAACCTCGAAATCAATCACCGTGCTCGGTTTGTATCCTCCAACCTGTATCGCATTGATCACGTACTTCGCACCCGCGAGCGCTAGCCTTCTATCGTGATAAGCTTTGATTTTTACATTCGCTTTCAACTGGTGCTTCAGGTTCAGTAACATCCGTTCCGAATCACGCAGGCGCTCCTCATCAATATCATAAAGCGCGAATTCAAACCCATCGATGGACGGCGTAAGCATGCAGTCGCCAAGAACATTTTTCGCAAATACTGTGCTGCCAGCACCGATAAATGTGATCTTGCTCACTATCGACACTCCCTCTAGATGCACGAGATGATCAGTTTTTTATGACATGTCCTTTTATCCCATGTCGTACGTGGTTCCACGACCCACGAATCGAAATTGCGCGAGCGTAACGAGCAAGATGACAACAAATAGAATGACGGAGAGAGCAGCTGCGTAACCCATGTGAAAAAATTGGAAACCTTGTTGAAAGATATAGTAGTTGTATACATTCGTTGCGGTACCCGGACCTCCCTCAGTCATGACGTAAACCGTGTCAAATACTTGGAAAGAGCCAATGACACTTGTAATCAATACAAATAGCAGCGTAGGACGTAAAAGCGGGAGTGTGATGGAGAAAAACTTCCGCACGCGCCCGGCACCATCAAGGTTAGCTGCTTCATATAGGTAGGCCGGGATGCTTTGAAGACCGGCGAGAAAAAACAACATGTTGTACCCTGTCCACTGCCATATATTGACCGCTGCGACGCACGGCAACGCTTCGACGGGCGATGAAAGCCATTGTTGCGGGTGAATTCCAACGATA
Source organism: Alicyclobacillus vulcanalis (assembly GCF_900156755.1). Lineage (GTDB taxonomy): Bacteria > Bacillota > Bacilli > Alicyclobacillales > Alicyclobacillaceae > Alicyclobacillus > Alicyclobacillus vulcanalis. The sequence goes on along the minus strand of NZ_FTOO01000007.1, from coordinate 130,040 downwards.
GCAAGCAGATTGTTAAGCACCCCATTGGTCGGATCAAAAATCATATTCCACACAACTGAAATCGCAACGGGCATGGCCAACCATGGGAGCACGAGAAGTGCTCGAAAGACTCCCATACCGGGCAACCTGCGATTGACCAATAGGGCGAGCAGGATAGCGAAAATCGTCTGAAGTGGGATATTGAGAACCACGTAATACACCGTGGTTAGCATCGAGTGAAGCGCAATTGGGTCATGGAGAATGTCCACATAGTTTCTGAATCCGACGAATCGCGGAGGCGAAAGCATATTCCAGTTGAAAAAGCTAATCACCAAAACAGCTACTGCCGGAATCAATAAAAATGCGAGCACACCGATGAGACTCGGTAGAATAAATGCATACGGTGCCACAGCCCTCCCCACGAGGGATGGTCGTCGCCTATGAACACGCTCTTCCGAGGTCACCGCGATGTTTACACCCATACCACCCACGCTCCATCGTTCCTAAATCGGGAGGGCGGTTCATAAGGCCCTCCCTTTGTCCACGACCCGCTCACTGTCCGCCATTCAAGGCCGCATCAGCTTGTTGCACAGCGGTTTGCAGCGCTTGCGATGGCGACACCTTATTCAGCCACATCAGATCAAATTCTTTATCGATAGCGTTTTCAGCCTGCCCCCAGTTGACCGTAATTGGGAAGGAAATCGTTTTTCCCCTCGATTCCTCAAGAAAGGGCGTGACGTCCACACCCTTCTTCGCCCATGCCTGCGCGAATAGGGGAGCGAGGGATTTAATGCCGGGCCAGACGTAACCTCCAGATGCCAGGATGCGCTCGGACTGCGGGCTTGCAAGCCACTGAACAAGCTCCCAAGCCTGCTTCGGATATTTCGTGTGCGCATAAATGGCATCCGAAAGACCATTCATAACCGACACGCGGCCGTCCGGTCCGACGGGCAAAGGAGCGATTCCCACAGGGAAGTTTGAAGCCTTCACAACCGGCGTCAAAACCCAGTCTCCGTCGGTGTACATGGCCAACTTGCCCTCTTCAAACAGCTGTTGCGCATTACCCTCGCTATTCACGACATTCGCGCCCTCAGCTGCAGGAGGAGATACATGATACTTGTAAATCATGTCGAGAAGGTTCTGCATCGTCTTCACGGCCTGCGGGGTGTCCATCATGACCTGGGTACCGAAATTGTGGTTTAGGATCTTAACACCATCTTCAGCGAGAAAGTTATAATAGAATGTCTGGTTCGAGTCGTAGGACATGAACCCATATTGAACAATTTCATTCGGATTGAACCCAGGTTGTCCGGGATGCTTACCGTTCTTGTCAATCGTCATTTCTTCAGCTAACTTTAAGAGAGTTCCGCCATTCTCGGGATTCCAGGTGAGATTCGTAGGAAACGGCACATGCTCTTTTTCGAATAGCTTTTTGTTATAAAAGATGGCAATGGTATCCCAATCCTTCGGTAACCCATAAAGATTTCCGTTGTACTCGTACTGCTTAAGAAGGTTGGGATAATACTGACTCAAATCCACGTGTGAGCTCTTGATGTAGGGCGTCAGGTTGAGAAGTTGCCCGTTCGTAACGAAAGTCGGGAAATAGGTGACATGATCCCAAAATACGTCAGGCGCTGTACCCGCCGCCATTTCGGTCTCGAGTTTCTGCCAGTACTGAGACCAAGGATACTGCTCGATCACGACCTTAATGTTTGGATGCAACTTCTCAAAAACCGCGATCGACTTTTTGTATCCAATCTCTTCGTTCGGGTCCCACAGCATGTAGTGCAGCGTCACGACGTTTGTCGAGGCGTTGCCAGGCGCAGTTGAAGAAGACGCCTGTCCGCCATTGACCTGCGTTCCACATCCTGTGAGCGCCACCGCTGCAGCCAGTGGCAATGCAAAGAGACACCCTCGACGCATCTTGTGCATACAATTCGAACCCCCTTCATTTCGATGCAAGTTCGATGAACGCGTTGTCTGGAAATGACCCTCAACGTCTGCTCGCGAACACATCACCTCCCGAAAGATCACTTGAGGCCGGTGAGTTGAATGGACTCAATAATCCTTCTCTGGAAAAAGACAAAGAGTATCAACAAGGGAAGTAGCGCTATCGTCGAGGCCGCCATCATGTAGTTCCACTCGGCGCCGATTTGAAACTGGAATGATGCGACCCCCACACTGACAAGCTTCATAGAATCCGTGTTCGTGACAATGAGTGGCCAGAGAAAATTGTTCCAAGAGGATACAAACGTGATGATGGCCAATGTCGCAAGAATGGGTTTACTGAGCGGTAAAATGACCTGCAAAAAGACGCGGACAACGCCTGCTCCGTCGATGCGGGCTGCTTCCTCAATTTCCGCAGGTATGGTCATAAAGAATTGCCTTAACAAGAAAATCGAAACAGGGGTTCCGAGCACCGTAGGAGCAATGAGTGCGTAGTACGTGTTAATCCATCCCAAATACTTCATCATGATGAACAAGGGTATGAGTGTCACGATATTCGGTATCATGAGCGTGCTCAGGTACATCATGAAGATGGTATTTTTACCTCTAAAGTCGAAACGAGCGAAGCCGTACGCAGCCATGGATGCAAAGACAAACTGACCCATTACATTGGCGACTGCGACGATGAACGTGTTGAGTAAGTAACGTGCCATGCCCGTGGTATGGAAGACATACGCATAGTTCGACCACTCCAGGTGCGAGGGCAGTGAGAGAAAGTGTGGCGAGAACACCTCGTTTTCAGGTTTCAGAGAAGTTAAGATGGCCCAGAGGTAAGGAAACAGCGAAATGAAGGCGCATACAGCAAGCACGATGTAGGTCAGAACAGTCCCGGTCGCTTTCCTCACGAACTCACACACCTCCCAGCGCGGGCACGCTCTCATAAGCTCCGCAGCTTTCCCGCACGACGAGCCGATATGGCATCACGACCTGCAAGGGCACCTCATCGTCATAGGGATGCAAGAGCATTCGAACACCAATTCTCCCCATGAGCTCAGGCTGAACTCGAACGGTCGTGAGTGCGGGATTGACGTAAGGAGCCACTTCAATGTCGTCAAACCCTACAACAGCGACATCTTCAGGGACCTTTTTGCCGGCTTCGGCAAGCGCTCGAATAGCTCCAATGGCCATCGGGTCGCTAGCTGCGAAAATGGCCCTTGGTAAAGCGATGTCTGACTCTAGCAATGCACGCATGGCTTCGTAACCACCCGACGTCGACCAGTCGCCATGGGCTACAGCAGGCTCAGACCCCAAGGCCGATTTGACACACGCTCGAAATGTCGCCTCTCGCTCGTCCATCCCGAATAGCCGCAGACCTCCGATGTAACCGAACTCGCGATATCCCAGTTTCCAAAAATGGCTAAACACCTGTCGGACAGCAGCTGCGAAGTTTAAAACGACTGACGGATACTCGTCGGGATTGGGGCAATGATCCAAAAATATAAGTCCTGGATGCCGAACTCCCTCCCAGCCAGACCATTCCTCTGCTCCGATGACGAGCACGCCGTCATATTGCGACAGTTCGAGCGGGTCAAATTCATCCGCGGATTTGACATAGATCTTCGAAGGATGGGGTAATCCTTGTTCTTGGCATTCAAGCTCAATGCCTTGCACCATAGGCCAGAAGTAAGGATCATCTCGCTCCTGGTCCTCAGGATGAAAATCAACGATAGCCACCTTTTTTAGTGATTTTAAAACTGATTTTTGACGCCTTTTTTTAACTTGATAATTGAGCTGATTCGCAGCTTCGATGACTCTCTTACGCGTAGAATCCGGGATCGACAGAGATCGGTCATCGTTCAAGACTCGGGATACGATGGCAATCGATACTCTGGCTAGTTCAGCGACATCCTTCATCGTCGCCATGACATTGCCTCCTTTCGAAATCATTTTTAACTTGTTTTTATGAGTAAATTTACACGTAAAATAACCCGATGTGGATAGGTCAAATGAGCGTTTTATTGTCTTATCCAGAGGACATGAATCATGTGAAATAACTCAAACAAATACGACTCTTTCATCTTTACAGGACTGTTTTGTGTAAAATGGAGGATGAGCGAACTCGATCCCGCCCTGCCCAAGGAGGTGAGTTCACGCGGCAGGCTCTAGACATCGAAAGCGAGGGAGATGACGATGGCTTCTCAAGTTGTCGCGGCACGACTCAACCAGATGCCGCTCACGCGATGGCACAAGCGCATCGCCGTGATCGTCGGCATCAGCCTGTTCTTTGACCTCTTCGACATCTACCTGTCAGGTGTGCTTGGCACGGTGCTGACGAAAGCGTTTCACATCGCCAAGTCGGAACAGGCGCTGCTGCTTTCCTCCGCATTCCTCGGCATGTTCATTGGGAGCATCGGATTCAATGCGCTGGCCGATCGCGTCGGGCGCAAAGCGGCATTCCTCGGCATTCTCTCAACCTATTCTGTGTTCACCTTCATCGCAGCGTTCAGCCCGAACGCAACCGTTCTCATCATCTTCCGTTTCCTCGCGGGCCTTGGCATTGGTGCACTCTTGCCGCTTTGCGACGTGTACCTGAGCGAAATTTTCCCGGCGCACAACCGGGGTCGGATCATGGCGTGGACGTACACCCTCGAGTTTTGCGCCACGCCGGTGGAGGGCTTTCTGGCACGTGCCCTCGTGCCCACACACTTCCTCATGGCGGGGTGGAGGTGGCTGTTTGTCATCGGATCGGTGGGCGCCATCATCGTTTGGGCGCTGCAGAGCCTCTTGCCCGAGTCGCCTCGGTGGCTCGAGTCGGTGGGCCGCCACGAGGAGGCCAACCGAATCCTCGCGAAATTCCTATCCGAACTTGGGCAATCAGCGAATGAGCTGCTTGTGTCTGGCGACACCATGGAGCCCAAGCGCGTGCCGCTGGGGACCTTGTTCACGCCGACCTACGCCAAGCGCACCGTCATGCTTTGGATCTTTCAAATTCTCCAAACCTTCGGCTACTACGGCTTTGGCACCCTGGTTCCGCTCGTCCTGGCGAGCAAGGGCCTGACGATCACGACTTCGCTCACCTATGCAGCCGTGAGTTTCATCGGCTACCCCGTCGGCTCGCTCCTTTCGGTGCCGATTGTGGAGCGGATGGAACGCAAGTGGATTGTGGTCGGTGCAGCCTTTTGCATGGGCGTCTTCGGCATTCTCTTCGGCATGACCACCCAGCCCGGACTCATCATGCTGTTTGGCTTTTTGTATACGCTCGCGAGCAACATCTTCTCGAACGGCTACCATATCTTCCAGGCCGAGATTTATCCGACGTCCGTTCGCGCCACGGCCGTGGGCACGGCGTACAGCCTGAGCCGCCTGATGAGCGGCCTGATGCCGTTTATCCTCCTGCCTGTGCTGCATGCGCATGGCGCCACCGCCATGTTCTCCGTCGTCGCGGGCGCCATGCTGCTCTTGATGATCGACGTGGGCGTGCTTGGCCCGAAGACGACCGGCCGCGCGCTGGAAGACGTCAACGAGCGCGTGATCGCCAACGAACAAGGGCCGAATCTCGGCATGTGAAACACCCGAAAGGCGCGAGGCTCTTGGCCCCGCGCCTTTGTCACGGTTGAGCGTCGCGCTCCCTGTACATGGCGGTGAGCGGCAACACGCGAACCTCGCGGGAGGGCGCGCGGAGCTCGAGCCCTCCGCGCGCCATGTCCCCCGCGCGCACCGCGGCCTTTGGCACAGCAGACGCCGAGGAAAGCCGAACCACGACTTCGTGCTCCTGTCCGTCGTCGACGAGATCGATCACGTATGGCAGTTCCACGTCCCCTGGACGTCTCGGTGAGCCGGACGGCGACGGTTGACCGCCTCGCTTCGCCGAGATGGCCCCGGGCGATGGCTCGACGCGGATGTGGTACTTGGACGAGCCAAACCGGTAGACCACTTCGTACCCAGGCCAATCGTCTGGGATGCAGGGCGACACCCAAAGCTGCGCCCCCCTGCGCCGAATGCCGAGAATGGCCTCCAGGCCGGCCTGATACATCCACGACGCGGCACCTGTATACCAAGACCACCCCCCTTGCCCCACGTTGGGCTCGGACGTGTAGACGTCGGCCGACATGACGTACGGCTCGTTCCCGTAGCGCTCCACGTCGCGCGGGGTCCCGGTGTGGTGGATGGGGTTCAACAGCGCGTACAGCTCGTGCGCCGCATCCCCGCGCCCCAGCATCGCCCAGGCGATGATGCTCCAGATGACCCCATGCGTGTACTGCCCCCCGTTCTCCCGAAGCCCCGGCGGATAGCCCTGGATGTAGCCCGGGCTCGGGCGCATCTCGCGAAACGCCGGCCGGAGGAGGTGCGCCACGGCCAGGCGCCGATCGACGAGCTCGCGATCGAACGACTCCATGGCGCGCAGGGCCCGCTCGGGTGGCGCCCCGCCGGAGATGACCGCCCACGACTGCGCAATGGCGTCGATCCGGCATGCAGTCGATCCCGCCGCACCGAGCCACACCCCGTCGTCCGTCACAGCGCGCCGATACCACTGCCCGTCCCAGCCTGCTTCGTTGGCCGCCTGGAGGACGCGTTCGCGCATCGAAGCGAATCGCGCGCGGTGCGGGGCGATGTCGGGGTGGTCGATCTCGCCCATCCGGCGCAGGACATCCGCCAAAAACCACGCAAGCCACACGCTTTCGCCGCGTCCCCTGGCGCCGACGCGGCTCAAGCCGTCGTTCCAGTCGCCGATGCCGATGAGCGGCAGGCCGTGATCGCCAAAGTGAAGCGCCCGCTCGACGGCGCGGACCATGTGCTGGGCGATGGTGGCCTCCGCGTCGCTCCAGACGATGTCCTCGTACCGCTCGAGCTCGCCGTCGCCGAGCGGCGCACTGACGAGGTACGGGGCGCGCTCATCGAGCACGCTGACATCGCCCGTGGCCTCGAGGTAGCGCGAGACCGCGTACGGCAGCCAGAGCAGATCGTCTGAGAAGCGGGTGCGGATGCCCTTGCCGAGTTCCTCGTGCCACCAGTGCTGGACATCGCCCTCCGCGTACTGATGGCGCGCTGCGCGCAGGATCTGCTCGCGCAACACCTCCGGCCACGCGTGCACGAGCGCCAGCGCGTCCTGAAGCTGATCGCGAAAGCCAAAGGCGCCGCCCGCCTGATAAAACGCCGTGCGCGCCCAGAGCCGGCAGGACAGGACCTGGTACAAAAGCCACCCGTTCATCAGGATGTCAAAGGCGCGATCCGGCGTGCGGACCTGGACGCGATCGAGGAGGTCCGACCAGAACGCCTTGACGGTGCGAAGCGATTCGTCCGCCTGCTCGGGCGTGGCTCGGCGCGCGAGGCGCAGCACCTCGCCTTCGCTCGCGGCGGCACCAATCAGCACCACCACCTCCGCCGCCTCGCCGGGCGCAAGCTCGAGGTGGCGCGCGATGGCCGCACACGGCATGGCGGCGGGCCCGTCTTCTCCGCGCCACACCTCCTCGGCGAGCGCATCCGGGCACGCGTACGATCCGCCGCCCAGAAAGCGCGCCTTGTCGCTCAGCCACCCAACGCTTAGCCCCGCGCCACCGACGGCGAGGAAGCCCATCGCGCCGCGAAACGCCTCCTGATACCGGTTGTCTGCGGCGATCACGTCCGCCCCCAGCCTGCGCACCACGAAAAGCGGCGGCGAAGCCAGGGGATCCACGCCGAGCACCCACTCGGCGTACGGCACAACCCGGATGCGCCGCGGCGTGTCGCCTTCGTTGCGAAGCCGAAGCCGCATCCACTTCACGGGTTCGGTCCGGTCGGCATACACCTCGAGCGCGCATGCCAGGCGGCCCCATTCGCTCTGAAACGTGGTCAGTCCTGGCTGATGCGTGACCACGTACGAGCGGTCGCCCCCCGCGGGCGAGGGCGTGGCGCTCGCCATGGCTCCGTCGTCGAGATCGACGAGGTACACGACTTCGCCGGGCGTGTCGAACGCAGGATCGTTTCGCCACGGTGTCAGCTTGAACTCCCGGCTGTTGCGCCACCAGGTGTAGCCCGTGCCGAGCTCGGTCACGAGGGTGCCAAACGACGGGTTGGCCATCACGTTGGTCCACGGGCGCGGCGGCTTCGTGCCCGCCGTGACGCGCATGCGGTAGGCCCGCCCGCCTTCGACGAACGCGCCGTAGCCATTCGAAAACTCCCCCTCGACGCCAACCGACTCGCGCCGCGGGCGATCCGGCCCGCGCTCGAGCCGGTCCGACGCGAGCATCACCGGCTCTGCCGCCTCTGGGCGCCCGCCGTGCAGCTGCGCCCCCACGCTCGGGCCCCCAGCGCGCAACTCGGCGACGGCCACGGCCTCGATGAGCGCCCTTTCCGCGCTCGAGAGCTGATCGGATTTCAGCACGGCGAGCCTCGAGGCGTCGTGCACGCCGCGGCGGGCCATCTCCGCCTGGATCCGCTGCCTCATTTCGTCGCGGTAGCTCGACGTCGTCTCGTCGATCACGACGAGATCGCTCGGGAAGCCCATGCCCGCGAGGTAGTGCGTGAGCCGGGCGACCTTTGCCACGAACGGGACCTCGGCTGCGGAAGCGAGCCGGACGACGACGATCGGTACATCGCCCGAGATGCCGTGCGCCCACAGCCCGGACGGCCCGAGTTCGTTTTGCTCAATGGCAGCTTTTCGCGCGGGCGACAGCGCGCGTTTGGACACAAACCGCGCCAGAAGCTCCATGGCGTCCGCGACGTCGTCTGGCGTGAGGTGGAGCTGGCGCAGATCGATTTGCGCGCGCACCCACGCGAGCTGAGCGGCGCGCGTGCGCACGGCCGTGTGGCGCATGCGCAGAGCCTGCTCCACGACCTCCTCTCGCTTGGCGCCGAGCGCCGTGACGACGTACACGATGCGCTTGGCGCCCGGCTCGACGGCGACCGTGGTGCGCAAAATGGCCGCCGGATCCGCGACGGATCCGGCCTCGGCGCCGAGCCTTCGCCACAGGCCCTCCGGCTGGGCGAGCGTGCCTCCGCGGCCGACGAAGCGCGCGCGATGCGAGTCCCACTCCACCGGCGCCGGTTCGTCGTCCCCGGCGAACAGGTGAAACGCCGCGTACACGTCGGGATCGGCGTCCGTCTCTGGGCGGCGCCGCGCCCAGAGCACCTTGTGGTCGTCGTCCCAGCCGGTCTCCACGAACAGGCGCTGGAACGAGGGGTGTGCGAGATCGGCCGCAGGTTTGGCGAGCGCCAACTCGGCGAAGTACGTGATTTCGAGCCGGCGAACCTCGCGCCCCAGATTCTTGAGCACGAGCCGCCGGATCTCGACGTCACCGTCCGGCGCCACCACGACGGACCATTCGGTCTCCAGGCCGTCGACCACGCGCTTCCAAACCGACTTGTCGGGCCGGAACTCGGCCGCCACATGGCCCTGCCCTCCGTGAAGCGAGGTCCGGAAGAACCCGCCGCGATCGACGTCCCGCACGTACGCGACGGGGCCTCGGTACGGCAGGTAGCGATCCGCCCGGTACCGCGTGACGGCGATGCCGTTCCAGAGGATGCCGCCCTCGCCGCGCGCATTGGCAAACGTGGTCAGCCGCCCATTGGTGAGCGCGTTCCAGACGTCGTCGTCGCCGCGGGCGTGGCGGGCGTACACGGGTTGATCGAAGTTCGGCGCGTGCGCCGCGTGCACGGGCTTGAGCAGGAGCGCGGGCCGCTTGGGCATGCGCTCGTAGAGCATGTACTCGGCGGCGCGCACGAGCGGGAGCCGGTGAAATCGCTCCACCCAGATGTCGCGCTTGAGATAATTCGCGATGGCGATGAACGCCATGCCCTGGTGGTGCGCCATGAAGCTCCGCACGATTTTGTACCGCTCGCCTGGAGGCAGGCGATCCGCCGTGAAGTCCACCGCCTCGTAATAGCCGTACGGGCCTAACGCGCCGAGCTCGCGCAGCTGCGCGAGGGCGTCGGCGACCGCGTCCGGCGCAATGGACAGCGAGAGCATGGACGCGTAGGGCGCGACGACGAGATGGCGATCGAGGCCGCGATCCAGGCCGAGCCCCGGCACGCCGAAGGCCCTGTACTGGTAGTTCAGGTCGCGATCGAACGCGTAAAAGCCGCTCTCCGAAATGCCAAACGGCACTCCGCGCCGCCTGGCGTAGTCGATCTGCTTCCACACGACGCCGCGGTACGTCTCGTCCCAAAGCGTCTGCGGCAGATGGCGCATCAAGAGCGCTGGCATCAGGTATTCGAACATCGTGCCGGACCATGACAGGAGCGGCTGAAACCTTCCCGCGCGCGTCATGGTGCGCGAGAGGGCGAACCAGTGAGACGCCGGCACCTGCCCGCTCGCGACGGCGATGAAACTCGCCTGGCGCACCTCGGAGGCGAGGAGATCGTATACGATATTTTCCAGCTCGTTGCGATCGGCGTGGTACCCGAGCGAAAACAGCCGGAGATCCGCGCGGTAAAGCGGCGCGAAGTCGGTCTCGCGCACAAACCCATCCATCGCCTCGGCCAGAGCCTGAGCGCGCCCGGCGACCGCCTCGTCCGCTGCGGCCCACTCGCGAAGCGCCTGGGCGAGGGCGAGCATGGCGCAGACCAGGTTGCCCGAGTCGACGGTGGACACGTACCGCGGAGCGAGGGGCGCGAGCGTGCGCGTGTCGTACCAGTTGAACAGGTGCCCGTGCCAGCGATCGAGCTGCGCGAGCGTGGCCATGGTCTTCTCCAGGCGCGAAACCGCCTCCTCTCGCCCGATGAGGCCGAGATCGGCCGCGGCCGCGGCGCAAAGCAGGTACAGCCCGATGTTGGTGGGCGAAGTGCGGTGGGCCACGCGTTCCACGGGCTCAAATTGGACGTTGTCGGGCGGCAGGTGGTGTTCTTCCTCGTCCACGTATCGCTCGTAGAACCGCCACATCGCAGCGGCCACGTCGCGCAGGTGCTCGGCGAGGGCAGGATCGGGCGCAGGGCGCGCATCCCGGGGGCGCCGCGCGACAAGGCGGGCGATGGCGTGCGCTGGCAGCCACGCGACAAGCGCGAGCGCACTCGAGAGGATCTGCCCCAGCGTGCCAAACAGCCCTGGCGCAGAGCAGGCGATCGCGACGAGGTAGCCCGCGGGTTCGTAAAGCAAGGGCGCCGACGCGCCATCCGACCGGTCGACCTGGGAAGATGGAATCCACTCGAGCAGCCGGCGCCGGCTGATGCCCATGCGGTAGAGCGCGCGGACGCAGGCGTCCACCTCGACGACCGCCATGAAGGGAAGCACGACAAGCATGATCAGGCTTTGCAGCAACGACGCCACGACGGCGCGAAGGTCCCACTCTCCCGGCCGGATGGACTCGAGCTGCCGCCACAGGGGCAAAAAGACCGTGGCAAGGATGACGAGGCCGTAACCGTAGGTGGGCCCTGGCAACACGCCGAGGCCGCCGCACAACAGGAGCAACACGAGGGCCGGGCGGACGAGGCTGTGCCGGACGTGATCGACGATATTCCAGCGGGTGAAACCACAAAGGTCGACGGGCTGCTTCTCGCCGCGCCGGTTTCGGCAGACGCGCCGCAGCCAGTAGATGAGCTGCCAGTCGCCGCGCACCCATCGGTGGGCGCGCCGCATGTAGGCGCGCAACGTGGCAGGTTGGCTTTCCACCACCTCGACGTCCGCCACGAGGCCGGCCCGCAAAAACCCGCCCTCCAGGATGTCGTGGCTCAACACCCGGTTGTCTGGAATGCGGTCGCAGAGCACGGCGTGAAAGGCGTCGACGTGGATGAGGCCCTTGCCGACGAACAGGCCGCGCGAAAACCAGTCCTGATACGGGTTGGAGATGGCAAACGCGTACGGATCCACGCCCGTCTCACCCGACAGGAGGCGTGCGAAGTGCGAGACCTGGCTCGATTTGGGGCTCACCGCGACGGCCGGCTGAAGCACGCCGTACCCCTCGGTCACCCGGGTGCCGCGCGCGTTAAGGCGCGGACGGTTGTACGGCAGGTGCATCGTGCCCACCAGGCGGCCGACGGCGCCAATGGGCAGTTCGGTGTCGAGATCGGCCGTGAAGAGGTAGCGGATGGTGGGCAGGACGTCGAGAGAGCCGTCCTGGATGCAAAAGGTGGTATCGTCGCGGCCGCGCAGCAGCTCGATAAACTCGACGAGCTTGCCGCGCTTTCGCTCCCAGCCCATGTACACGCCGTCGGCGCGGTTGAGGACGCGCTGGCGGTGGAACCAGAAGAAGCGGGCGGCGCCGTACTTGCGCCGCAGTTCTTCAAGGCGCACGCGCGCCCGGTTGAGCAGGCGCTCGTCCTCAGGCAGCGTGACGCGCTCTGCGTCCTTGAGATCAGACAGCACCGCGAGGTACAGGTTGTCGCCCCGTTGCGTCAGGTGGTGAAGCTCCAGTTTGTCGAACGCCTCGTCGACGTCCTCCTCGCTCCCCCAGATGACGGGCAGGACGATCATGGTGCGAGCGTCCTCGGGCAGCCCTTCGCTGAAGTCGAGGCGCAACAGGGGGACCGGCCGGACGAGGCGGCGGATGCCCTCGTGCACGAGCGAAATCACCCACTCGCTGACGGGAAGCGCGAGCAGGACGCCGAGCAGAACGGTCGCTCCAGCGCGCGCGCGAAACCCATCGGTGAACGCGGCGAGGAGCGCCCAGAGGATGACCACAAACAAAAAGGCCATGCCCAACAAATACGAGCGGAGCGGGCGGCGGCGGAGCGCGATTTGCGGTACCGGTCTCGGCTTCGCCCGCTCCTTCAGCGCCGCGCGGAGGAGGTGCATGCCGTCGGGATCGCACAGATAGTGCGCGACAAAGGCCTCGCGGGGCAGGCCGGCGGAGGCCTCGGGCGCCCCCGCCTCTTCCCAGGCGCGGCGCGCGAGCGAGACGGCGGTCTCTGCCACCGTGGTCTCCGGCAGGCGGAACACCTCGCTGAGCCAGCTGACCTGGTTCGTGAGGACGTTGCGGCTCGTCGGCTCGAGCCGGATGTAGTTGCAGGTCGGCTCCGTGCGCAGGCACGCCTCGACCCGCGAGAGGCGCGGGATGACGGTCGGCCACGACACGCGTTCCAGGGCATGCAGGCTTTGAACGAGATTGCCGACAAGCACCTGGATTTCTGCGTGCCATTCCGCCTCATACGTCGTGAGCCGCTCGAGGCTTTCCGGCGCATGGGCGACGTGCGCCGCGAGCCATTCGCGCAGCTCTCGGCTGTCCGGCTCCCACTCGGAGAGGTGATGCACCAGGTGAACCAGCTCCACGGCGCCGAGCGCGCGTCCCCTCGAAAACCGGTCAATGGCGCGCCGGACGCCCTCTTCCCCGCCCCCGCGCCCGATCTCGTCCAAAAGCCGCGCGACCGCGCGGCAAACCTCGTATCGGCGAGCCAATTCCTCACTCGCTTCCGAAAGCTGCATCAGAATGGCCACGCGCAGCGCGTTTTCGAGCTGGTGGCACTCTTCGGTTGTCAGCACCTGTACGTCTTGATACGCTTCGACAAACTGGACAAGGGCCTTCACCTCGACGTGTCCGCGCGCCGCGTCCAAGTAACACGACGCCAAATCGACCAGACGAGGATGCCCGGTTTCCGCCATCTTGGGAAGTTTGCGCAGTACGGCATGCGGCCACAGGCGCTCCGCCAGCATCTCTTGGAGTTCGATATAGGCAGCGTGATCGATCAACCACTCGTGCGCAGGCTCGGAACAGGCCGCGGGTTCCCGCTCGAGTCTGGCGGCCAAGCGCCGCACGTTGGCCACCTTGCGGCGCAAGATGGGCCACAGGTCGAATCCCCCGCCGCGCGTCGAACTGATGTCCTGCGTCAGCGCAAACTCATGCGCGCGCCTAACGAGCTCTGTGTCGAACGCCATAGGTCCTCCTCGTGCCGCTCTCAGTGTCGGATCGCCCGTGTGCATGCGAGTCGATAAAACGGCAGCATATGTAAACATTCCCGATTGAATTATGCTTTATAAATCCATCTCGCCCCGCCCCAGAAGAGGCGGGACGTGGTATGATGGAGTCAAAACGTTTTAGCTAAGGAGGCTGGCGCATGGAAGCGCATTCAATCGGCACGCGGCGCGTCGCGCAAATTGGCATTCTGGTTCGGGACATCGAGGCGGCGAGCGCCGCCTGGGCGAAGCTCCTCGGCTGCGAGGTGCCGCCGTGGCACTGGACCGAACCGTACGATGAAGCGCAGACGGTGTATGAGGGTGAGCCCACACCCGCGCGGGCGAAGCTCGCGTTCTTCCACCTGGACAACGTCGACATCGAGCTCATCGAACCGGACGAACACCCAAGCACATGGCGGGCGTGGCTCGACGAGCACGGCGAAGGTGTGCACCACATCGCGTTCGAGATTGAAGGCATGGCGGCGCGCTCTGAAGCGCTTTCGGGGGCAGGGTGGCGACTCATTCAGCGAGGCGAGTACAAAGGCGGGCGATACGCGTATTTCGACGGGGCCCCCTCCGTGCGGGCCGTGATCGAGCTCTTGGAAAACGACCGACGCTGACGCGCGGCTGGGAGGTTCACGATGCGAAGCATCGAAAACGCATTCGATCTCGACTTCATTCGCGGCATGACCTTTGGCTTTGTCGGTGAGCACGGCACGTGGGGCAACGACGTCGCGCGAGCGTCGATGACGGCTCTCGCCGACGGGCCGTTCAACTGGGTGACGCTCGCGTTTGCCGGGCTGATGGCGCATCCGGGCGATCCCGCCATTGCCTACGGTCCACCGGTGACGGTGAGCGATGACGAGATCATCGGCATGGCGGATTTCGCCCACCGCCTCGGGCTCAACGTCTGCCTCAAGCCGACGGTCAACTGCCGGGACGGGACGTGGCGAGGGGAAATTCGCTTCGACGGGGAGCGCGGTCCAGACCCCGCGCGGTGGACGGCGTGGTTCGCCGCCTACACGGACATGATGGTTCACTACGCCCGGCTGGCCCAACGCCTCGGCTGCGAGATGTTCTGTGTGGGATGTGAGATGACCACGGCCGAGCCCCACGAAGACGCGTGGCGGGGGGTCATCGCAGCCGTGCGCAGCGAATACGCCGGCCTGGTGACGTACAACTGCAACCACGGGCGCGAGGAACACGTGCGCTTTTGGGACGCGGTCGACCTCATCTCGTCGAGCGCCTATTATCCCATCGATCGCTGGCAGGATCGCGTCCCCGTGCTGCGCGAGGTCGCAGCGGCACACGGCAAGCCGCTCTTTTTCATGGAGGTGGGCTGCCCAAGCCGCAGGGGCTCCGGCGCCTGCCCGTGGGACTATCGCCATCCGGGCGAAGTCGATCTCGACGAGCAGGCGCGCTTCTACGAGACCCTGTTCGCCGCCATGCCCGACGAGCCGTGGTTCAAGGGCTACATGCTCTGGGAATGGCCGTGGCGGCTGTATCCGCGCGAGTCGGCGTCTAGGGATAGAAGTTACTGCATTTACGGGAAACCGGCGGAGGCCGTGGTGGCCCGCGCATTCGCCCGTCCGTCGGGCGCGTGAACGCCAGCGAAACGCGTGCGCGCCTCGATGGCGCTCATGAGGCTCACACCGCCATGGCGGCCCAGCGCGCCGCGCCCTGGGCCGCCTCCTCCGGATACGGCGCGAGCGACACCGGACAGCCAAACACCTCCGCCACCGCGTCGAGCAGGTGCCGGTTCTGGCGCAGCGCGTTGCCGGCACCCGCGATGGCGCTGGGCGCAGGCTTCTCGTCCCCAAGCAGGCGAAGATAGCCCGCGTGAAGCTCCTCCGCAATGCCGCGCAACACGCCCCACGCAAAGGCCTCGGGGACCATCCCCGCGGCGGTCCACGCTTCGATCCGCGCGCCCTGCTCCTCGCTCCAGCGCACCCCGAAAAACGTGGGACGAACGCGCGGAAACGGGCCCCCGCCCGCCTCGCGCCATGCACCGATGGCCTCATCCAAGGCGTCGTACGCCGAGCGAACCGGCTCCTGTCCGTACATGCGGACGACGCGATCGAAGAACGAAGCCACAAGCGCGTACGCCGCTCCCCCGGCCAACGTGGCGACGGAAGCGAGCCGGCGCGGGCCGACAAACGGCCGCAGTTCGGCTTCGCTGGGGAGCGCCGGGCTGCCCGTGACACAGACCGACACCTGGGCTCCCGTGCCGATATTGACGAGGACGGCCCCCTCCTCGGCGCCGACGGCCCCGAGAAAGCTCGCCTGGTGATCGCCGAGCGCCACGGCCACGGGGACGCCGCGGTACGCGCCGACGACGGTCGGATCCGAGACGACCTCGGGGATGAGCGCGAGGTCGATCCCGGCTGCCGCGAGCCCATCGGCGGAAAACGCGGCTTGATCGAGATCAAAGCCGCCCATGCTGTGCGCGAGGGACGCGTGCAGCAGGGGGCGCGATCGCGACGCGAGGCGCGCGGCAAACGCGTCCGGCAGCGTGACTAGCGACGCCGCCCCGCGCGGCACAAGCCCGTGCGCGGCCAGATAGGCGTGCGTGGCCATGGCGAACCCGGGCGCGACGCGGCAGCCGGTGAGGCGGCTCAGCTGCTGGGCGAAGGTCTCCAGCTCCCCGTCGGCCACGCGGCGTCCACCGCGCCCGTCCTGCCAGGTGAAGAGCGGGCTCAGCGGCCGAAGCCGGTCATCGAGGTAAATAAGGCCGTGCATCTGGCCTGTGACGCCGAGCGCCTGCACGTCAGGGTGCGCGGCGAGCCCCGCGTCCACCATCCCGGCGGCGATGTCCATGATGCGCGCGGCATCCTGCTCGGCGGCGAGCGGGTCGCTCACCTGAAGCGAGGCGCCGTGCGGCCTGGACATCGACCACACGACGCTCGCGGCCGCGGTGTCGAAGACCACCGCGGCCACGGAGGTGGTGCCGAGATCGACACCGAGCGCCTTCATCCCAACCGCTCCGTTTCTGCCCGAAGGTCGAGCGCAAGCTGCGTGTCATCGTAGCCCATGGGCCACGGCTCGGGCCGCACCGGGCGCGACTCGATCTCGACGTGCCGCCCCTCGCTCGCGGACGTGTGAATGGCTTCCATCACCTCGACCACGTGCAGCGCGAGTTCGCCCGATGCGCGGTGCGGCCGGCCGTGTGACACAGCGAGCGCCATATCGGCCACCGCGAGGCCGCGGAAATTGTCCGCAAAGCCAAAGAGCGGCGGCACCTGTGTCCACTCGTCCGCGCCGCGGCGGCGCACGCGCACAGTGCCGCCAAAGTAGTTCGGATCTGGCACCGCAAGCGTACCCTCCGTCCCATAGATCTCGATGCGCGGCAGCTCCGCGTGCCACACGTCGAAGGAGGTGACGATCACGCCCGTGGCGCCGCGCTCAAACTCGAGCAGGCCCTGCACATGGGTCGGGATTTCGACCGGAATGCGCTCTCCGAATCGATTTGGGGAACCGACGACGCGCTCCGCGAACGTGGTCTGCGCCGTGCCTGTCACCCGGCGGATGGGGCCCAGCAGGTGCACGAGGGCGGTCAAGTAGTACGGGCCCATGTCGAACATCGGGCCGCCGCCTTTTTGGTAGAAAAAGTCGGGATTCGGGTGCCAGCGCTCGGGGCCGTGGCTCATCATGAAGGCCGTCGCCCCAATCGGCTCGCCAATCCAGCCGTCGTCCAGCACCTTGCGCGCCGTCTGCAGGTGACTGCCGAGGAAGGTATCCGGCGCCGACCCCACGCGCAGCCCGCGCGCATGGGCCAACTGGACGAGCGCACGCGCCTCGTCCGCGACAAGCGCGAGCGGTTTCTCCGTGTGCACGTGCTTGCCTTGTTCAAGGGCCCGCCGCGCAATGTCGGCGTGCGCCTGCGGCACGGTGAGATTGACCACGATATCGATCTCGGGGTGTCCGAGGAGCTCCTCCGGCGCGAGCACCTGCAAAACGTCAAACTGCTTTGCGCGCGCCGCCGCGCGCTCGGCGTCGAGATCGGCCACCGCCAAAATGGGAATGCCAAACGCGCGAAGATTCTTCATGTACACCTCGCTGATGACGCCACAGCCCATCACACCCACACGCATCATGTGCGATTGCCCTCCTCCGTCTGCTTCACATGAAACCAGCGCACCACCCCATCGCCCACCGAAGGGGCCACCACCAACCCGTACCGCATGAGCGCGTCGCCGCGCGCGATCTCGCCAAGCTCTTCGACGAGATAGCGAACCTCGGGCCGCAGTCCTCTCAGCATCAGGCGCCGGGGCGGGTCCATCGGATCGGGATACGTCGAGAAGTACGCGACGAGCGCCTCGCTGCCGTCCGGAGCCACAAACATCCACGCCGCCTCGTGTCCCGCAAACGGCGACAGCAGGCGATACAACGCGCCAAACTGAACGAGAGACCGCACCTGCTTGTAACGCTCCACCGCTTGGCGCGCCTCGCGGCGCTCCTCCTCGGACCACGCCCGAATGTCGAGCTCAAAGCCGAAGTTGCCACACATGGCGACGCCTGCGCGGAACGCAAACGGCGTCACCCTGCCCATCTGATGGTTCGGAACCGCAGACACGTGTGCGCCCATCGTGACGGGCGGGTAGACCAGGCTCGTGCCGTGCTGAATCTTGAGCCGGGACACGGCATCGGTGTTGTCGCTCGTCCACGTCTGCGGCATGTAGTGAAGCATGCCGAGATCGAACCGGCCCCCGCCTGACGCGCAGTTCTCGAAGAGCACATGGGGAAACCGGCGGGTGAGGGTCTCCAGCACCTCGTACAGCCCGAGCACGTAGCGATGGGCGACCTCCCGCTGGCGTTCTGGCGGTAGCGCGGCGGATCCGACCTCCGTCATGGGCCGATTCATATCCCACTTGATGTAATCGACCGCCCCTTCCTCAATGACGCGCGACACCGCGTCCACCACGAAGGCGCGCACGTCAGGACGCGTGAGGTCCAGGATCAACTGATGCCTCCGCTCCGATCTCGGCCGATCCGCGACGTGCAGGCACCAATCCGGATGCGCGCGATACAACTCGCTGTTTGGGGAGACCATCTCCGGCTCCATCCAGATGCCGAACTGCATGCCAAGCGCATGGATGCGGTCCGAAAGGTGCCGCAGTCCGTGCGGAAGTTTTCCGGGATGCGGCCACCAGTCGCCGAGCGACGAGGTGTCGTCGTCGCGTGCGCCGAACCAACCGTCGTCGAGCACAAACAGTTCGACGCCGAGATCGCGAGCCTGCGCGGCCAACTCGACCAAGTCGTCTTCGCGAAAGTTGAAATAGGTTGCCTCCCAGTTGTTGAGAAGCACGGGTCGGACGCGATCGCGATACGGCCCTCGGCAGAGCCGCTCGCGAATGGCGCGGTGGAAGGTGCGAGACATGCCGCCAAGGCCCTCGGCGGAGTACACCAGCGCGGCCTCGGGCGTCACGAAGGACTCGCCCGGCTCAAGCCGCCAGGTGAAGTCGGCCGGATGGATGCCGATCTGCGCGCGCACATTTTGCCGCATGGGCTCCATCTCGCACCCGCCCGTGAAGTTGCCGCTGTAGACCAAGGCAAACGCGCGCACCTCGCCCGCCTCCTCGGTGGCGCCGGGAGCTGCGAGCGCAAAGAACGGGTTGTGCTTGTGCCCGCTTATCCCGGCGCGGCTCACGATCTCGTGGCGTCCCGGGGCGAGGGGCACGCGCTCGACGAACCGCTCGCGAATCCACGCGCCCGACAACTGGATGAAATCCGCCTCGCTTACATCGAGATCCACGGAAGCGCTTAAGGCGCTTCGGAGCACGAGGGCGGACGATCCGGCGTTTTCAAAACGCGCGTGGCGGCAGATCAGGTCGAGATCGCGATAGGCCGTGTACGAGAGCACGACGCGCAGCTGGAGCACCGGATCCACGAGGACAACCTCGACTGTGTCGGCTTCGAAATCGGATTCGACGTAAAACGCGGGCAGAGAGGCGAGCCGGGGCTTGCCAGGCATGAGGCGGTGCGACGCATAGGCGAGTTGCGAGGCGTGGCTGCCGGATGGCTGCAGCACCTCATACGCCGGCTCCCGGTGGTCGCCCGTCCCATACGACGGGTATTCGTGCCGCATCGACCCGACATCCTCGCTGCGAAGAAACGCGGGGCGACCGTCGAGGCGCGAGGAAGCCCGCGCGATGCGAAGCACGTCGGACGCATCCGCCACGCGAGCGCCCCAGTACACGTGTTCCAAGAGACCTGCGTCGCCGACGCGAAACACGTAGCTCGATGCCGGCGTCATCAAGTGGAATACCTGTTCATCCGGGTCATACGCGATGGGCATGAGCGCTCATCCTTTCCATCCGCTGCAGGCGCAAGTCCCGCACGCGCGCTAACGACCTGTGTTGTCCCGCTTGGCCGCCTCAGCCTCGAAGCTTCGCGACCTCGTCGCGCCAGTGGTGGATGGGCTGCCAGCCCAAGACTTCCTTCGCTCGGCGATTCGACAAGAGCGTCTCGTAGCCGTTGAGATCCACGCGAACGTCCTGCACCTCGGGGTAGCACGCCGCGAGCAGTTCGCCATTCGTCATGTCCATACTCGTCCAGTCCGCCGCGATGTTGAGCTTCGCGCACCCCAGCCCGTCCTTCTCCACCGCCAGCCGATAGGCCACCGCCGCGTCGCGCGCATCGATGTACGACCAGAGGATGTTCTTGCGCACCTCCGGCTTTTTGATGAAGTCGGGAAAGTTGCGGTACATGTCGGGCGTGATCACGTTTCCGAGCCGAAACGAGACAATTTGCATACCATACCGCCTGTGAAGCGTCTCGGCCGTCAGCTCGTTCACCACCTTCGACAGGCCGTACGCATCCTGGGGAAGCTGCGGATGGTCCTCATCCACGGGCACGTACTGCGGCGCGAAAGGATGCTTCGCGAACACGAGTCCATACGAAGACTCGCTCGACGTGATGACCGCCTTGCGGATGCCGAGCGATCCCGCTGCCTCGAGCACGTTGTACGTGGAGACCGCGTTGAGTTGAAACGTCGCCGCATCCGTCCGGATGCCGACGCGCGGAAGCGCCGCAAGATGCACGAGGGCATCGGCGCCAAACAGCACCTGATAGCAATCTCCGAGGTTCGTCAAATCGGCGAGAATCGTCGGGCACCATTCCTCTGCGGGCTGACGAGTGTCGACGTTCAACACGTCGTAGCCTGCCTCGACGAACTCGCGAATCACCCAGGGGCCTAAAAGCCCACTCCCACCTGTGACGACGACGCGCATCGAACCTACCTCCTGACGCGATGGAAATCGCAAAGGCATGACAACGCCTTCATTGTACACCAACATCGGCCTCGAGAGGCGGATCGCGCTCGAATGCTTCTCGCGCATGGATGGGCGTGTCCGGGGGAGGATGAAGAGAGAGCGTGTGGAAAGGGTGCGATGAGATGGACAAGTTTCATCAGGAGATGTTGCGCATCCGCGAGCGCGGAGACGCGGTGAACGTCACGACTCACGTCGTCATGAGCGAGACGGAGTCCAAGGAAGAAATCGTGCGCCTGTTCAATGACATCGCCAGATCCATTCACGAGGGCGACTCGGCCCTTCAAGCCAAGGTGGTCACGACGGAGTCGGCCGAACTCGTCGTGGCATTTGTCAACTCGCACTTTTACAGTCCCCATTTGAAGGTGACGGCCAAGTACAAGAACGGCGTGTTTCACATCACCGCCCAGGACGACTTTTGGACACAGGCGCCAGACCAAAACGGACTCTGGGCCGACTGGCGAGATGAAGAACAGTTGTATACCGGAGAGTTCTCCGAGGAGAAAATCCGCACCGCCGTGCAGAACGCCTTCCTCGGGTGGTATCAAAGGGTCAAGGAAAACGGAAACGCCGGCCTTGCCCCACTGTGAGGCTGGCCGGCGTTTCGCATCATCGAGGCAGGGCCCCAAGGGCCTTCCGCCCTTCGGAGGCCACCGCGTTCTGCCTCGACACACCGACCCACGCGCCGTAGGCGCGGGCCGCGTCAGGAAGGTCCGCGAACGCCTTCTCGACATGCACTTCGGTGACGAGGTACGACCACGTGGACTCGGCGCCGCGATTCAAGTTGGGCCCCTGAGGGGTCAGGCCGTCACAGCAGCTGCCATCGAACGGATCGGCCATGGGCGCGCCGCGATCGTTTTCGCCGAAAAACCAGCGCTGGCACTGCGCCACAATCTGCAAGTATGCGCCATCCCCCGTCGCGCGCCACGCCGCATCGCAAGCGATGGCGAGCTGCGCGATTTCCAGCGGCTGCTGATCCCATAAGGCCGTGAACCCAGGCGCCGCGAAACCCCGGTTGCCAATGGGCCGAACCCGCCCTTCGGGCGTGCGCATCCGCGCAAGCAGGCCTTCCAAGGACGCTTCCGCGACCTCTCGCCAACGCCCCTGTCCCTCGAGGCGGTAAGCTTCAAAGAGCGCCCACGGCATGACCGCGTTATCGTACGTCATTCGCTCCTCAAACCACGGCCAGTCGCCGCGCGCATGGGTCTCAAAGCGCGCCACCAAGTCGCGCGCTCCGCGCTCCACGACGCCCGGCAACCGCTGGCGGACAAACGCCCAGAACTCGGGAACTGCTTCCTGAGAAGCTTTGGACGTTTCCGCGTGTTGCAACAGGCGCGCGGCCGCCGCCACGACGTGGGCCACGCCGCGCACGTGCGTGAGCGCGAAAGCCGCCTCTAGGCCGCGGCGCAACACCTGCGCGTACGCCGTCAGGCGAGCCGGATCGCGCTCCTCACACATCGCAACGGCGAGCGCGTACACCGATCTCCCTTGGCAATCGTCCGATGGGACCTCGAGCTCGAAGCGGCGGTCATACGACACATTGTTGTGAAACCAGCCGTCAGACTTCTGGACCCATGCCAAAAACGCGAAATAGATGTCAATGAGTCGCGCGAGTTCGGCCGCTTCCTCCTCAAGCCCCCGCTCGCGGGCGTATCGGAGCCACTCGTAGGCAAGCCACAGCGCGCGAGCATTGTCGTCTGTGGAATACCCCTCCTGGCGTCTGGGAATGCGGCCAATCGCGTGCTCAATGAGCCCTGTGTCGTCTGTCATCCGGCGCAGATGGTGAAGGGAAACCGGCAGGCGATCAGTGTGCGATGACCGCAAAGCCCTTCACCCCCGATGCGACCTGGTCGGCTTGGCGTGCGACGGCCTGGATGAGCTGCCAGTAGCGCTCGCCCACGCGCGGCCATGTCATCTCATTTCCGATGGCCGAAATCCGCTCCGCGTATCTCGCGCGGTGGCCCTCGTCGCTCAGGATTTCGATAGCCCGTTCAGCCCAAGCGCGCGTATCGCCAAAAGGCACCAGCAATTCCGGGACGTCCTTGAGCAAATCGCGCGCATAGGCGTAGGGCGTGGTCAAGACGACCTGCCCGATGCCGACCGCGTAGGCCAGCGTCCCACTCGTGATTTGCTCCATGTTGGGATACGGCGTCACATAAAGATCGGCCGCCGTGATGAGGTCCACGATGTCCGACTCCGACATGTATTGGTTCAGCATCACGACGTGATCGTCCAGGCGAAGCTCCTTGACGCGCCGCATGAGCGACTCGCGGTACGCCTCGCCCTCGCGCTTGACAATTTCCGGATGCGTCTGACCAGCAATCACATACAGGGCGTTCGGCACCTTGCGGACGATGGCAGGCATCGCGTCCAGCATGAACTCAATGCCCTTGCTCGGCCCGAGCAGGCCAAAGGTGACGATCACGGCCCTGTTCTGCCAGCCGAAGCGCCTGCGCAGCTCGTCTCGCGGCGTCAGCGACCTCGTGGGCGTGCCATGCGGCAGATAGTGAATTTTCGACGGCGAGATGGCAAACGCATCGACAAGGTAGTCGATGGCCTGGCGGTTCATGACGACGATGGCGTCGCTCCGCTGCGCGATCTCCTTTTGTACTTCGCGATACGGCGACATGGGCTTTTGAAAGACAGTGTGAAACGTCGTGACGAGCGGTTTGTCGAGTGTGTGAATGAAGTCGAGGATGTACGCCCCTGCCTCGCCACCAAAAATGCCGAATTCGTGCTGCAGGGATACGACGCCAATCCGGCTGTCGTTCACGCGGCGCGCGATGCGCGCATAATCGCGGCGCTCTTCGCGGCGAAGGAACCAGTACGAGCGGTTGTAGTCCTTCATGTCCTCGTCCGGGGCCAACATCGCGATGACCTGGTCCGCCGCGGCCGATCCCGCCGCCTGGCGTACGCTCTGGCGCAAATGGTGTGTGTAAGTGGCAAGTCCGCATTTCCGGGGAACATAGGTGCTGACATATCCGATTTCCAACGTCATGCACGCACCACCTCCTGTGTGTTGTCTGGCTCCGCTTCGCGACGAATCTCGACACGGACACTGTGCGCGAGTACCTGCGGCTCGTTCTCGTTGAGGATGCGCAGGAAGAGCAGATCACGGACACACCGCGGTGGAACGTCATGGTGTGCGAGAGGGCAACACCCTGTTAGCACTCGTTGAAGTCGGCTGCTAATATTGTAACCCCTGAACGTCACTCTCGCAACGCCGTTCCCACCTCCGGACGCCTACCTCTGTGGCAGTATCTTGCTGTCTATCCTTCTAGTCTACCTACGCGCGAACCCCGCCGCGCTTGTCGCATCGTCCACTCCATAACCGGCACTCCATAAACGGCGCGGTCCGTTTTGCCGGTTGTTCCTCGATTTTATCAGAATCCATAGGAAATATCCACTAGAAACACGTCGAGGGGCGATCCGTGCGAGCCTTTTTGATTTTTGAGAGATACACGCGTGATGGCGGACATGCCGAGGGTGCATGGTGATGCGAGGACGTCACTGCCGGCGTAGGTTCGACGCGAGGTGACCAGCCATCTGACACTCTATTCAAAACAAGGAGAATCGTTTACAGCTAAGCGCACGTATTGTATCATGCTAGATATTCACAACTATGGAGTGGACGACGCGTCAGATTCGAGTGGACGATGTGTCGGACGGTTGCAGCGGCCGGCAAGACGTTCGAGCCTGTGCGCTACGGTAGAGCATTCTTCAGGGTCTCCCATCGGCCAACGTTCGGATCGTCATCCGCTTCCCGCTCGCACGCTGGCCTTACACCCGTGGAAACGACCTCGAGCTCTCACGTGTCGGTCCGCGCCCAATGTTGAGGGGACAGGATGCATGCGCATGGCTCTCTCATGCGCAAGACCCTCTCTCGAAGAAAGGCAGGTCGACTCCATTGAAACGAAATCACTGGACCCTCCTGTTGGCGCTACTAGCATCCGTCACGGCGACGGCCTGCGGCGCAGAAAAAGCCCAGAAGGCGCCTGTCCAGAAGTCAGACGTTCATGTCGTCATGAGTACCAACCGAGACGTGCCGGTTTCGCACGCGAAGACTCCCGAAACTGCGGCCATCGACTCGATTTTCTGGACCTTATCGAACGGCAAAACGGTCTACCCGTCTGCCCAGCAGGTGGTCAATGTATCGACGTTTGGCGATGTCTCGATTGTCAGGCTTCGCGTGCCCGGTGTCGAACCGCATCCTGTGGACTACATTCTCGTCCTGACGACGAGCCACGGTATGTGGCATGTCAAAGGGATAATCGGTACGTCTTTCGACCCCGACAGCAGCAACCACAACTTGCCCAACCTGTTGAACGGACAGACCAACCTGATAAAGCTTGGTGTGGTTTCGGTGACAGGGGTAGGGAAGTTCTTCGAGTATTTCTCCCCGAGCACGCTCGTGAATATCTTTGCCGTCCCTCACGCTTTCCCGGCGCCGAAAGCCATGCAACAAAAGACACTCTCCTCGCGTATTCAAGCCAGCCTGTACAGCGACGGGAATCACGTCGGACTCTATTATCCTTATAGGAATCAATGGATTGTCATCACGGGAAACGTGAGCACCTCGGACCTGCTCGACGCTGCGAACCGATTCAATGTCCAGTACTTCAACCTTTGAACCATCTTCGGTATTCATCCGGGGAGCGCCACGGTGGCTGTGGCCCGTCCCGCGCGTGGGGCGTAAAACGACACGTCCAAAACGGCCCCCGGATTCGCCCTCACCACCCATTCGACGTGCGCCCGCTGGTGCACGGGCAGGCGCCACGCGCCCTGAAAGCCGTACCCATCCAAGTGCGCGAGCTCGCACGGCGACTCTCCCGCGAGGATGTCTGACGCACCGTGCAACTCCGCGCGGATGCCCTCTACGGCGAGATCGCCCCCTTTTTTCGTGCTCGCCGTCGGCAAGAAGCCCGCGTTGGCCACCTCCGCAACTACGCGGTACGCGCCGTCGGCGATGCGCTCGGCCGAGACGGCGGTCACAAGGAGACGCGCCGTCGACAGGCCGAGTCGCGTCAAAAACCGGCCGACCCGGCGGCATTCCTCCTCCAGAAGCGCAGGCGGCGGGTTCTGGATGACGAACTTGGGGTCGATCCCGCCGATTTCAACGGGCCCGAAGTCAGGATGATCGAACGGCGTCCACGGCGTGTAGCCGCCCGGAAACGCGCGTGCCACGTAGTCCACGACCTTGCGCTCGTCCTCGAGCCGCTCCTCTGCGGTCAGGGCCATCATCTTGCGCATGCCGATCTCGCCGTACCCGCGTGCCCCTGCGCGCCGCCGCAAGTCCCAGAGCTCCACGGTAAAACTGAGCACCCCAAGGTGATCGTACATCCAGTCGTCCGCCGCACCGGGCATGAGCACGGATTCGTGGCCGGTCGCGAACTTCTCATAGTTGGAACCCGAGAAGTAGCCCGTCTCACGCTCGCCCATGCGGGCGACCTCGGTGAACAGGGCGCGATCGGCCGGTGAAAGCACCGTATCGTCGCCGGTCGAGGGCTGGCGCAAAATGACCCCGCCCGACGTGTGGAGAGCGGCATACGCAGCGATGTTGGGGTGCGCCGCGATGAAGTCGGCCAGCGCGCGCAGCTCGGGCTCAGACAGCGGAAATGGGCCCGCCCCGGGCTGGCCGCTTTCGCCGGCCCAGCGAATGGGAAAGTTGCGGTTGAAGTCCATGCCGTGCAGGCGCGCGTCTCGCGCCGACGACGCCGCCGGCCGCGCACCGCCTTTGGCGTGCCGCACCAAGCGTCCCTCCGGGAACACGTGATAGTACACGCCCCCCACCTCGCCCGGCATGCGCGGGCGCATGATGCGCGGATCCTGCTCGTCGATGGCAAACGCCCCGTCCTCGGCGGGCACGCGCATCAAGAGAATGCGCCCATCACCGTTCACGTCGTCCTCGACGAAGCCGTCGGGCGGCGACGTGTGCGGGTACAGGTGCGGGCTCGAGCGCAGCCTGGCGGGCGTCGTCAGGTACAGCTCGGCGCCATCCACGGCAATCCGGGGAATGGCGTACACCGTGCGCGTGCGCAGGAGCTCGCGGACGAGCGGGTCCGCATCCCGCATCGCGACCAGTTGCTCGATCCAATGCATGACGGCGCTCGACGCGCACACCTCACCCGCGTGAATGTTGCCATCCACCAGAACGGCCGGTTTGTCGAGGGGAGATCCCGTCGCCGCCTCCGTCACCGTGACGGCGTACAGATCGCGCCCCTGCCGACTTTGGCCGATCACGTCGACGCGGACGAGATCGGGCGCCTGCTGCGCGAGGGAACGCAGGCGATCGACGAGCTGCGCATAGGTGAGGTAGCTTGCCGCTGGCATGTTCTCACTCCTCCGCGCGCCCCTGCGACGCGACGAGTTCGAGCGACGTCTTGTGCAGGCGCACGTTCGGGTTTTTATCAAGCAGCCATTGCATGGCGAACTCCGTCTGGAACAAGAGCACCGTGCGCTCGTCGCGATCGCGCACGACGAGTGTGGCGTACCGGTCGAACTGGAGGTTGTCGACGGGATCCTTCGAGTCGAGCCAGCGGGCAAACTGGTACGGGAGCCGCACCATGTCCACGTCGACGCCGTACTCGGCCTTCATCCGGTAGACAAACACGTCAAACTGCAGCTGGCCCACGGCGCCGAGGATGAGATCCTCGGTGCGATTGGCCTGGCGGAAGACCTGGATGGCGCCCTCCTCCGACAGCTCGGCGATGCCCTTGTGGAACTGTTTATACTTCATGGCGTTCGGCACCGAAACGCGCGCGAAGTGTTCGGGCGAAAACGAAGGCAGCGGCGGAAACGCGACTTGCCCCCGCTCGGCCAGGGTATCGCCAATGCGGAACAGGCCGGGATCGTGAATGCCGATGATGTCGCCGGCGTACGCCTCGTCGACCGTCTCGCGCTCCTGACCGAAGAACTGCTGCGGCTGGCTGAGCGAGATGCGCTTGCCGGTGCGCACGTGGGCCACGGTCATGCCGCGCTCAAACTTGCCCGAGCAAATGCGGACGAACGCGACGCGATCGCGGTGAGCGGGGTTCATATTGGCCTGGATTTTGAAGACGAAGCCCGTGAAGGCCGGATCGCCCGGGTGCACGCGGCCGTCGACCGTCTCGCGGGGGCCCGGCGGCGGGGCGAAGCGGATGAAGGACTCGAGAAACGCGGCCACGCCGAAATTCGCAATGGCGCTGCCAAAGTACATCGGCGTGAGCCTGCCCTGGCGAACGAGATCGGGATCGAACGGATCGCCCGCCACATCGAGCAGTTCGATGTCTTCCTGCAGCTTTCGCCAGAGCGGCTCACCGAGCACCTCGGCCAGGGACGGATCGCCGAGGTCGGGAACGTCGATGGACTCCATGTCCTCGGTCCGGCTCGTGAACCGCTCGAAGCGCCCGTCCATGCGGTGATAAATTCCCTGGAAGTCGGGCCCCATGCCGATGGGCCACGTGATGGGGCAGGAGCGGATGCCGAGCACGCGCTCGATTTCCTCCATCAGCTCAAACGGATCCTTGCCATGGCGATCCAGCTTGTTGACGAAGGTGAAGATGGGAATGCCGCGCATGCGACAGACTTCGAACAGTTTGATGGTCTGCGGCTCGACGCCCTTGGCGGCGTCGATGAGCATGACCGCGCTGTCGGCCGCGGCGAGCGTGCGGTACGTGTCCTCGCTGAAGTCTTCGTGTCCCGGCGTATCCAGCAGGTTGAGCCGGCAACCCCTGTAATCGAATTGCAACACGGTGGACGTCACCGAAATGCCGCGCTGCTTTTCAATCTCCATCCAGTCGCTCGTGGCGTGCCGCCGCGCCTTCCGGCCCTTCACCGCACCCGCCTCGCGAATGGCGCCGCCAAACAGCAGCAACTTTTCGGTCAGTGTCGTCTTCCCCGCGTCCGGGTGTGAGATGATGGCAAACGTGCGGCGACGAGCATAGGGAGGACCCTCGTCGAGGAGCGCCGCCGCCCTTTCCAACTCCACAGACATCGCACTGCGCCCCTTTCATCCGGTGTAACCTCAACGCGCATCATTGGTGACCGAGAACCGGGTGAGGCACGTAATGCTCCTCCAATTGCGCGATTTCCTCGGGCGTCAAGGTGATCTCCAGCGCCGCGACCGCGTCCTCGAGATGGTGCAGCTTCGTCGCGCCGATGATGGGCGATGTGACATACGGCTTCGACAGCACCCAGGCGAGCGCCACCTGCGCCATGGGCACCCCGCGGCCATCCGCCACGGCCTGCACGCGCTCGACCACTCGCCGATCGCTGTCCTCGGTCAGCGCGTACAGCTTTCTCCCGAACTCATCCGTCTCCGACCTGGCGGTCCGCGTGTCCCACGGGCGGGTCAGCCGCCCCCGCGCGAGCGGACTCCAAGGGATCACGCCGATCCCGTCCGCGTGGCAGAGCGGCATCATTTCCCGCTCCTCCTCGCGGTAGAGCAGATTGTAGTAGTTCTGCATCGAGACGAATTTCGTCCAGCCGTGGAGCTCGGCCGCGTGCTGCAGCTTGAGAAACTGCCACGCGTACATGGAGGACGCGCCAATGTACCGCGCCTTGCCCGCCTTCACCACGTCGTGAAGCGCCTCCATCGTCTCTTCGACCGGCGTGTTGGGATCAAACCGATGGATTTGGTACAAATCCACGTAATCCGTTCCCAAGCGGCGCAGGCTGTTGTCGATCTCCTCCATGATATGCTTGCGCGAGAGCCCGCCGCCGTTCGGCCCCGGGCGCATGCGGCCATGGACCTTGGTGGCGATCACGACCTCGTCTCGCCGCACAAAATCGCGGATGGCGCGCCCCAAAATCTCCTCGCTCGCGCCCAGGGAATACACGTTCGCGGTATCGAAGAAGTTGATGCCGAGATCGAGCGCCTTCCGAATGAACGGGCGCGCCTCCTCTTCGCGCAACACCCAGCGGTGCGTGCCGCGCTCCGGATCCCCGTAGCTCATGCACCCGAGACAAATGCGCGACACTTCGAGCCCGGTCTTGCCGAGACGCACATACTGCATCTGCCGCACTCCCCTCACACGTGTTGCGAAATGACGCTCATCTTGTTAAACGGGTACACGACGAACTCCGCCTCGCCCACAATCATCGAACGAGGCACAAACTTGTGCACCCACAGCCGACTGTCGTCCGAGATGGGCCGGTTGTCGCCGAGCATGAAGTAGCACCCCGCCGGCACCTTCCACGTGCCCACGACGGTGCCGTTGTACTTGGAGATGTCCGGGTTGTTCTCGACCAACTTTTTCCCGTTGATGTACACGGCGTTGGACGTCACCGTCACCGTATCCCCCGGCAGGCCGATGACGCGCTTGACGAACAGCTCGCTCGGGTCATCCGGCCAGTGAAACACCACGACCTCCCCGCGGTGAATGGGCCACAGCTCCGTCGCCAGTTTGTTGACGATCACGTACGCAAAATTTCGGGAGCTCGTCGCAGGAATGGTGGGATACATCGAGGCGGAGGGCACGCGAGCGGGGCTCACCACCCACAGCCGAAGCGCCATGGCAATGCCGACGCCAATCAGGATGGGCAAAAACAGGCCGGAAAACCAGTTTCGCTTCGGCCTCTCTTCCATCGGTTGTCGCTGTTCCACGCTGCCACTTCCCTGCTCTATCATGTCCGAAGCCACGCGGAAGGCGCCTCGGCAGTCGCCCAACATTATACGATATCCGCCTCAGCTTCTCATCGAAGAGTTCAGAATCGGGGCCTCAACCCGCCGCTCAGTCCAGCGTCACGCCGTACGCCTGTCCCTTGACGACAAGCGCGGCGTCGGCGCTCTGGGACGGGAAGAAGAACGCCCCGGGCTCCGCACGCGCCGCGCGGCCCTTCGCATCCTGCACCAGGCCGCGAGAAACGATATACACGTTCCCGGCGTGATCGACGATGAGGTTTGAAACGGGCGCCGAAGACTTCAGTCGGCACACGGTCCTCCACGCCTGGCCGTCAAACGCGCGGACCTCGACCGCCTCGCCGTTTGCGCCGAGCACGGCGCAGTACACGGTGTTTCCGGCGCCGCGAATGAGCGCGACGTGCGTCGCCACGAGGCGCAGCACGCCCGCGCGGTACGACCACAGGCGGTGCGCGGCATCCACCACGTACAACGTGAGATTCGTCGCGCCGTAATACGCCTGCTCCACATCGAGATGGCCCAAGGACCAGAGGGTCATATGTTCATTGGTGTCAAACTCGTACACCTCGTTCCCCCAAGAGGCGGAAAAGATGACGAACAGGTCGTTCGTGTAGCCGCTCCACGCGATGGCGCGGCAGGTCGTGCCCGCAGGCGGCTCGAGCGCCGCGATCCACCTGAGCACGTGATTCCACACGTCGTAGGTCTCGAGCGCGTTTCCGCGGGTGAGGATGAGGAGGAGCCGATCGCTCACCCAAACCGCTTTCGCCGCGCCCGGGCCGGGATCCAGGCGTGCGATGCGCGCACCTGTGCGGAGGTTGAACACGGTGAGGTCACCCCTCTGCCCAAGCGCGAACGCCGCGAGGCGGGACGGACTCGGATCCCAGGCGATGGCCTGCTCGAGATCGATGCCGCGCGCATCGAGCGGCGTCTTCACCACCGGTTGCGGAGCCGGTTCGCGGACGGTCACGGTGTGCCAAATGACCGGGGCAGGCCGAGATCGCGCCGCTTCTTCTGCTCCCCACAAAACGGCGGCCGTCCCGAAGAGCGCCGCGGCGAACACCCCAAACCCTTTGAGCTTCGCGCCTCGTCCACTCCGTCTCATTTGACGATCACGGCCGTGCCGATGTACCGCTCGCCCAGGATGTCGGTGGGCTCGTTCACCAGCCGCCCATCGTACACGAGCGTCGCGGACGATCCGCCGTCCAGGTTGGCCGCGGTCACCGCGCCAAGCGAAATCATGAGCCGCGCCACGTCCCCGAGGCTTGCGCCAATATCCGCGGGCCCGGTGAGCCCGCGTCCATCGGTGACCATCAGGATGACCGTGCCATCCGCCGTCTGCCCAATCGCCGTCCGCGGCGCATAGCCCCAATCGCCCGCGCCCTGAATCTCGTCCACGCCATGGGACACGAGCGTCGGCCCGAACATGAGCGCCTGCGTCACGCCCATCGCCTGCAACTCGGCGAGCGTGTAGGTACCCGTGATGAGCCGGCCCGACGACGTGAAGCCGATGATGCTCTCGGGCCCAGCGGCGCGCCGGACGATCCGCCCGTCCGTGATGACGATGCCCTGCACCAGGCCGCCCGTCCCTTGCCAGTTGGTATCCGTAAACGATCCCCCATTCACGCCAGCGACCGCATGCCAGTCGTTGACGAACTGTTCGACCGTCTCGCCCACCTCACCGGGATACCGCGTCTCCACCACGGCCACCCGTCGAGGATCCCGCACCCACAGCACATACGCCGTAAACTGGGGCTCGTGGATGACGGACAAGCGCAGGCCGGAGGGCGCATGCGCCGGCCGGTACAGGGGCTGCCCAAACACGGGCGCGTCCAGGCGAGGCGACGGGAGGGCCTTGCTTGCAACGTGAAGAATTCTCTCGCGCGCCACAGGCTTCGGCAAATGGTAGCGATAGATAAACGATGCCACACAGGCGACCAGCGCCACGTACATCGCCGCAGCCAGCGCCACGGCACGGTGTTTCGCGATCACGCCCGACCATCCTTCGCAACGCGGCGATACGTGTTCCACAACGCCATGCATCTTTTCAACGCATGATTTCGCCAGCGCGGCGAACAATCCCTGCCCACGCATCAAACCTTTCACAGCGAGGCGCGTGAAGGCCGGATCGCCCCCACGCGCCGCGTCTCACTTTTTCTTGCCGAGCTTTGCTCTAAGCTTTTCGCCCGGAATCCGCTCGTCCGTCTCCTTCGTCGGCAGCGTTTTATTGGCGTCGTTGTGCAGCGGCTTCGACTCGTGCCGGCTGTTGGACATCGCTTTCCCTCCCTTCCAAGAACGTCTTCGCCGTTAGTATGCCGCGCCCGGCGCGAGCGCAGCAGGTGAATCTGTCGCCCGTGTCAAAGAGGTGAGGGATCCCACGAGCGCAGCATGTCCTGCGCATGCGAGAGGAGGACTTTCATGTCCACGACCGTCTACACCCTCGAGCCCAATCACATCGTCTACTCGCTCTCCCCTTCTCATCCACCCGCACTGTCGGTGCCGAGTGGCGCGACGGTGCGCATCGAGACGTGCGACTGTTTCGAGAATCAGATTCAGCGCGAGGACCAGGATTTTGGCACCCTCGACTGGGACCGCATCAACCCTGCCACCGGCCCCATCGAAGTCCAAGGGGCGGAGCCCGGTGATTGCCTCGCGGTTCACATCCTGGACATCCAACTTGCCCGCCGCGGCATTCTGACCACCGGCCCTGGCCTCGGCGTGATGGGCACAGAACTCACGGAAAACGCGATTCGCTTCGTCGAGATAAGCGACAGCGTCCTCTTGCCCGGCGGGGTGCGCGCACCGGTTCAGCCGATGATCGGCGTCATTGGCGTCGCCCCCGCTTCCGGCGCCATCCCGTGCGGCACGCCGGGCGATCACGGCGGCAACATGGACTGCACGCGCATCACCGCCGGCGCCGTGCTGCTCTTGCCGGTGTTCACCCCCGGCGCCCTGTTCGCGCTCGGCGATCTGCACGCGGCCATGGGGGACGGCGAAGTCGGCGTGTCGGGCATCGAAGTGGCGGGGCGTGTCACCGTCCGGCTGGAGGTCGTGCAAAGCGCCTCGCTTCCCGCGCCCATGGTCATTTCGCCGCACGACGTGAGCGTCATCGCCTCGGCGCCGACGCTCGACGAGGCGGCCGAGCGCGCCACCCGGCGCACCGCAACCTGGCTCGCGGAAGCCGCCCACATGCCCCTCGCGGACGCCACCATGCTCCTGAGCGCCGTCGGCAGGCTCCGCATCTGTCAGGTCGTCGACCCGCTCAAGACCGCGCGCATGGAGGTCGATCGCGACCTGCTCGATCAACTTGGGATTCAACTTCCCGTGTGATCCCGCGGCACGCTCGCCACGGCGCAACGAAACCGGCGGGATGTCGCCCGCCGGTTTTGTTAACTTATCTTCCATATTCCCTTGATAACGCCAAATGACCGCCTCATAATGTCATTGTAGATGACGCATCGTGGGAGTTGGTCACGTTGTGGGCGCTGCTTCGACGCTACCGAGATGTGGAGAGCGAGACTTCTGCACATCTGCCTCTCATGCTAGAACTCATCGCGGCCATTCGCGTCACGGCGGACAGACTGGAGTCCTCCACGTCGTTGGTCGAGCAGTCCGTCTCTGAACTTGTCTCCTTCGCGGAGCGCGCTGAATCGACGGAAGTGCGCACATGTCAGCGAGCCACGCTCGCCGTGGAGGAGCTCGACACCTCTGCCGCCCACGTGAGATCCGCACTTGACGCCTTTTCCGTGGCGCAAACGTCCATGGACGCCATCGCGCGACGCGCCGGCCAATTGGAAGATGGGATCCCCGGGCTCTTGGAACGGGTCGAGGCGGCCGCTGACACGCTTCGCAGGTTGTCCCAAGTCATTGAAGACAACAACGCGCATGTGGCCGAGCTGCTTTCCGGCCTTGATCGAATTCGCGCCGTCCACGAGGCCATCCGCGCGATCAGCGAGCAGACCTCCCTCATCGCCCTGAACGCGACCATCGAGGCCGCACACGCGGGACAGCACGGGCGCGGTTTCGCCGTGATCGCAGAAGAGATACGGCGCTTGGCCGAACAGGCCAAGGACGCCCTCCGGCGCAGCTCCACCAACTTTGCCGATATCCGCACCCACGTGGACACGTTGGCCGCCATCGGCATGGAGGCCAACGCCGCCTCCCAGCTCGGCGTGCGCGCCTTCAGCGCCATTGAAGACTTTATCGCCACCGTGCGCCGGGAAGTGGCCGAAATGGCGGCCGAGGCACAACACGCGGTGACCGACGCGCGGTGCGCGTTTGACCACCTCGACAGCGCCGGAGACTGTGTCCAGCGCGCGCAGTCGTCCATGCGACAGGCCACGGACGATCTCGTCGCGCTGATGGCGGAAAATGCGGCCTCGCGTCAACAAGTCGACGCCTTGATGCAGGTCGCCCATCACCTGCGCGAGACGGCCAAGGAACTCGCGGACGAAATCGCCGAATACGACGCCTTGCTGCCGCAACCCGCTCCAACCCTCGACCCGCAAGCGCTCGACGCGCTGAAACTGGCGCTCATCGCGGCGTGTTCCGAACTCAGCGGGCAGGCGATGGAGCGCGAAACGGTCCGGCCGCTCCTGCTCCGACTCAAGGCGCGGCACCAGCTGGGTTCCATCTGGTTGAATCGCAGCGACGGATCGTTCGTGTTTTCCGATCCGCCCGCGGGCCTGTTGAATGCCTCGCAAAGGCCGTGGTTCAAGTCCGCCATGGCAGGGCACCCCTACATTTCCCCGCCGTACGTATCCGCGCAGAGCCGGAAGCGCTGTGTCACGGTGAGCGTGCCCCTGATACACGACCAAAAAGTGGTTGGCTGTCTCGGAGCAGATGTGTATATTTAAGGGAGAGTGATCCAGCGAGCAAGGTGGTGCGACAAGGTTGTTGAGCTTCGATAGAAGGCTCCTGCGCGAGCGAAACCTGTGGATCCTGGTGTTGGGGTCGCTGTTTTCGGTGGGCGGCGACAACGCGTATTTCACCATTTTGAGCTGGTATACTTTGTCCATCACCGGGTCCCAGCTCGCGCTCGGCACCACCATGACCCTTGCGTCGATTCCGCGCGTGATTTTCATGCTTGTCGGCGGAGCCATCGCAGACCGGTTCAGCCGCAAATGGATCATGGGCGTGTCGCTGGCTGCGAGGGCCGCCGTCCTCGTGGCGTTCGCCCTGCGCATCGCGGTGTTTGGCCCGCGTGCGCCCCTATGGTCCATCGACCTGATGGCGGTGTTGTTTGGCGTGATCGACTCGTTCTATTACCCGGCGACGTCGTCCATCGTGCAGACGGCCGTAGCGGAGGAGCATGTCGCGCAGGCCTCGAGCATCGTCCAGACGGTGCAGCAGGCGAGCACGGTGGTCGGGCCGATGCTCGCGGCCGTCCTCCTGGCGCAGCGCGATTACCGGCTGATGTTCGTCGTGGTGGCGCTCGTCTTTGCCATCGCGGCGGTGACGATGTTTTGGATTCGCCTGCGCGGGCACAGCGGCTTGGAAGACGGGGCACAGGGCGCATCGGCGGTTTTGCGCGACGTCGCGGACGGCCTGCGGTTTGTCGCCCGCATTCGCCTCCTCGTCATCGTCATGTGCCTGAGCCTGGTGGTGAATCTGTTCTGCATCGGCCCGCTCAGCATCGGTGTGCCCGTCATGATACGAAACCGAGGCTGGACGGGAGCGGTTCTGGGAGAATATCAGTCCGCGCTCGGCGTGGGGTCGATCGTGGGCGGCGTGATCGTCGCCTTGCTGCGAGGATTTCAGGGCAAACTCATCTGGATCGGCATGTGCGGCGCGCTGATGGGTCTGGCCATGGCCACGGTGGGCTATTGGCCGTTGCCCTTCCAGGGCATGGCCGCCCTCGGCCTCGTCGGCATCCTGATGAGCATTGTCAACATTCCGTTCCTGGCGTTTTTGCAGGCGAGCATTCCGGAAGAGAAGCTGGGGCGTGTGATGTCGGTCCTCATGCTCGTCAGCGTCGGATTCACGCCCATCAGTTACGCGCTGTCGTCATGGGTGCTGCAGCAAGGCGTGGCACCGGAACTTCTGCTCTTGGCGTGCGGCGTGGGCGTCGCCGCGGCGTTCGCGGCGCTGTACCTGACCCGGGACTACCGCCACATTGAGTCCCATCCGCTCCTCACACATCGGCACGCCAGCGTCCCGAAGCCCGGGAAACTGAAGCAACCGTGAAGCCTTGGCCTCACGGTTTTTGTTCCTCTGCGCTCTGCAGCTCCGCACGAACGCGGTCCAGGCTGTCGCAAAGCGACGCCACGGCCTGTGGATTGGACGATCCGGCCGCGCCTTCGACGGCGTGCTCCGCCTGAAGGAGCGCCTCTCTTGCAGAACCGAGCGTGTGCGGATTTGTGTGTGAAAGCGCCTGTTTTGCCGCTCGCTCCGCCTGTGCGATGGCGTTGTGCGCCTCTGTGACGGGCGTCTGTTCCTTCGTCGACTGAATGTCCTTCTTCACAGCGCGTCCCCTCCTCGCCGCTTAGCATGCCCAAACCTTTTCCCGTTCTCCCGCATCGAGAGGGGCCACCTCCATCGACAAGCGAAAACAAAACATACAGACTTCTTACAACCGCTTCACAAAACCGCAAGCCTCCCTTCAAACGAGCGTTCCAAGATGGACTTGACCCGACCAACGGTCATGAAAAGGGGGAGCTTGGTCATGAGACGAGTCTTTGCCGTCGGTATCGCGTCCGCCGTGGTGCTTGCAGGCGCAGGTATTGGCGTGGCGCTCGAGCGCACGCACGCGCAGCAAGCCCAAGGCGTCACGTCCGCTGCCGCCAGCACCAGCGGCGTCGTTCAAATCACGTTTTGGAACGGACATCCTTCCGGCGCGCTGAAAAAAGAAATGCACGCCCTCGTGGACGAGTTTAACGCCACGCATCCGAACATCCATGTCACCGTGATCGATAAATACGCACAGATCCAACCGGTCACCGCGGCCATGACCGCCGGCGACGCGCCTAACGTCATCATGCCGCACCTCGACGCCGCGCAACAGTTCGCCGCAGACGGTTACCTGGTGAACCTGACGCCCTACATCGACGGGCCCCACGGCTTCACGAAGGCGCAACTCGCCTCGTTCTTTTATCCGTCCGTCTGGAACGGCAGAGCGATCGATCCGGGGAAACAGTACATTCTACCGTTTGAAGAGAACGGCCACATGGTGATTTTCTACAACGCTTCGCTCTTCCAAAAGGCAGGCATCGCGTCGCCACCCAAGACGTGGCAGCAGCTTGGCGACGACGCGCGCCGAATCACGGCGCTCGGAAAAAACATCCACGGCATCGCCTGGACGCCTTCGATGGAACAATTCCTGACCATGGTCGCAGACAATGGCGGAAAGATATGGGCTTCGAACAGCGAAACGCGGTTTGCCCTGAACAACCCCCAGGCCGTCAGCACCCTGTCGTTTCTGCGCGATCTCGTGGCGAAAGGCGACATGATCCTCACGCAAAACTACGACTACCAACTCGATTTCGGCACAGGAAACATTGGTCTTCTCATCGAGTCGTCCGCGGGCTGGACGTACGATGTGCAGTCGGTCGGCGGCAAATTTCCGGTCAAGGCGTCCCCCGCTCCTGCCGGGACATCGGGGCGCGCGTACAACTACGTCGATGGCGACAGCCTCGCCATCCTCAACACTGGGACCAAGGCGCAGCAGGACGCGGCTTGGACGTTCATTCGCTGGCTCGCGAGCCCTGAACAAAACGCAAAGTGGGACGAGGTGGCCAATTATCTCCCCATAGGCCCGGCGGCCGCACAGGATCTCAAGCCCTTTTACGCTTCGCATCCCGATCAGGCGCAAGCCTTCACAAGCCCGTCCACCTGGCTCACGGATCCAGCCGCGAACGCCACCCAATACTATGCCGCGCTCACAGCCATGCAGACCGAGCTCTTGAAAGCACTGAACGGTCAAGAGACGCCACAACAGGCGGTGGCCAACATGAACCAGGTTGGCAACGAATATCTGAGCGGCCAACGCAGGAGCTGATTTGCATGTCCGTGATTCAAACCTTCGTCCGCACAACCGTTAAGACCGCTGCCGAACCTTCTCGAGGCCGATCCGGCCTACGAGAAGGTCTCCTCGCCGCGTGTCTGCTGGCGCCCGCCGCCCTATTCCTGCTTGCGTTTGTCTACGCACCCGCCGTTTTGGCATTTGCGCTCGCCTTTTTCAACTTCCACCCGGGAGGTGCATGGAGTTACGCGGGGCTCAGCAATTTCCGCGCCGCCCTGTCGGATCCTCTCTTTTGGCGCTCGATGGAGAACACGGCGCTCTACGCCCTCATGATGGTCCCGGCCACACTCATCTTGTCCGTCGCGCTCGCCGCGCTCCTGCACGCTCAGCGGAAGGTGTTCCGTTTCGCGCAGTCGCTCGTCGTGCTCCCGTACATCACGCCCGCCGTCGGCACGGCCATCGGCTGGCTCTGGATGTACAATCCGAATTTCGGCATGCTCAACGCGGCGCTCCGGTTCGTCGGCCTGCCGCCCATTGGCTGGTTGAATTCGCCCCATTGGGCGCTCCCTGCCGTCGCCCTGTACTCGCTCTGGCACGGCATTGGTTTTGACGTGCTTCTGCTGATCTCGGCCATGTCCCAGCTGCCCGAGGGCGTGATCGAGTCGGCCAAATTGGACGGCGCAGGGCCCGTGGCTCGTCTGTTCCGCATCACGTTGCCGCTCGTGTCGCCGACGCTGTTTTTTATCGGCGTCATCACCACGATTGGATCTCTGCAGGCGTTTGCTCAAGTGTATGCGCTCAGCCTCTCGAGCGGGGGGCCGGAGAACGCGACGCTCACAGCGCTCCTGTACATCTACCAGCAGGCCTTTACAAATGGTCAATTTTCCTACGCCGCGGCCATGGCGGCGATGCTCGTCGTCTGCATCTTTGCCGTCACCGCCGTGACACGTTTCATCGGCCACCGCATGACGTTTTACCAATAAATGCAGAGGGGGATACCCATGCAACGCCTCGCCCGGACCGTTTGAACCACCTCGGCGATCCTCCTGGGCCTCGCTTTCCTCGTCCCCATTTACATGACGTTCGTCACGTCGATCGACCGCCCGAAGGACGTGTTCGTGTACCCGCCCCACCTCGTTCCCGACTGGAATTTCTCCGTCTGGGCGCAGACGTGGCGCGGAAACACGTGGTCGCTCGCCATCGCCAATACGGTCGTCATCGCCGTCGCGACCATTGTCATCGCCCTTGCCACGACCGTGCTCGCCGCGTACGCGCTCGTCTACATCCCGTTTCGGGGCAAGGGCGTTGTCTGGACGATGCTCTTGGCCGTTCTCATGATTCCAGAGCAGGCCCTGCTCATCCCGAACTTCGTGACGATGGCAAAGCTGCACTTGGTGGATACGCGCATCGCCCAAGTGATCCCGTATGGCGCAAGCATCTTTGGCGTGTTCTTGCTGCGCCAACATCTTCTGACCCTGCCGCGCGAATACCACGATGCGGCGAAAATCGACGGCTGCGGTCACCTGGCCTATCTTTGGCGCGTCGTGTTGCCCTTGTCGAAGCCCATCCTGTTCACCATCGCGCTGTACATCTTCATCGGCTGTTGGAACTCGCTCATCTGGCCACTCATGGTCACGTCGAAGCCGAGCGTGCAGCCCATCGAAGTGCTCTTGTCCACCTTCTTGACGCAGGACTCGTCCAACTGGCAGGGGCTGTCGGCCGCCGCCATGTTCGCCACCCTGCCGATGATCGCGCTCTTCGCGCTGTTTCGAAAGCCCATTCTGCGGGGCCTCTCAAAGTCAAGCGGCATCAACGGATAGCCAGGCGGGCCGGAGGATCCGGCCCGCAACCCGGCCACACCTTAGTTCCGCTCGCGCCAGGCTCGATAGCCCCCGAAGGCCGTGATGTCCTCGCGGCGCGGCGCGCCAGCCTCGCACACAAACCCGATCACCTCTCGGCCGTCGGCCAGGCGGATGTTGCCCAGCGCCAACGGAGCCCGCACCTTGGCCACGAACGCCGCCCACGCCCGCTTGGGCAGCCGCCACAGTTCGAGCTCCACCTCGCCACCCTGCTCGTCGCGCACCAGGCCAGGCTTCTCAGGTTCCGTATCGAGCAGGAACAGCCGATACGCGGGGGCCGTCTTCGCGATCTCCACAAACTCGGCACCCAGTGCGACGAGTTCCGGGTTGAGCGGCATGCCGCGCATGTGCAGCCCGCACACAGCGACGAGATCGGCCTCGTCCTCCCACGGGCCCGAACCCGCCAGGTCCTCATCGAGATCGGCAAACCATCGCGCCGCCACAAAGAGCTCTGCCTCGCGATGCCCCGGGACATAGAGCGATAGCCCGAACGGCATGGCTTCGTCCACCGCCCCGCAGGGCAGCGACAGGCTCGCGAGCTGCAGCAGGTTGGCGTGGTGGGTGTAGGCACCGAGCGCACGATTCGTGCCCAACGGATCCTGCCGCACCTCGTCGCGCGTCCACGTGCCGCCGACCGTCGGCATGAGCAACACGGCGCCCTCGAGCTTGTTCGCCACCGCGGCGCGAAGTTCCAGAAGCCGATGCTGCGCTCGGAACAAGTCGCTCGCCAGGCGATCCCGTCCGGACTCAAGGATGGCCCGCGTGACCGGCAGGACCTCGTCCCGGTGGCCTTCGACAAACGCGCCCAGGCTCGCCCACCGCTCGGCGATCCACGGGCCCTCGTATAACATGGCGCTCGCCTCGTCCAGTTCCGGCAAAGGCACCTCTTCGACGGCCACACCCGCCGAGGACACCGCGGACAGCGCCCTCTCCCACGCCCGCTGAAACGCCGCCGCATGCGAACCAAACCAGGTGTCGACGCGGCTCGGCACCACGAAGCGGTTGGGCGATTCGGCGGCCGCGCCGATCCGCGCCATGACGGCCTGAATCCATGCCGCATCGGCGATCGATCTTGTGAACACGCTCACGCAGTCCAGGCTTTTGCAGGCCGGCACCACGCCTTCGTTGGGCCAACCACCCGGCCGCGGCTTGTACCCCACCACCCCGTTCAGCGCAGCCGGCACGCGCCCAGACCCCGCGGTGTCCGTGCCGAGCGCGAAGGGCACCTGCCCGAGCGCCACCGCCACGGCCGATCCACTGGACGATCCGCCGCTCACCCACGCCGGCCGATGCGCGTTCGCCACCTCTCCGTACGGGCTTCGGGTGCCGACGAGCCCAGTCGCGAACTGGT
The DNA here is from genome assembly GCF_900156755.1 of Alicyclobacillus vulcanalis. GTDB lineage: Bacteria > Bacillota > Bacilli > Alicyclobacillales > Alicyclobacillaceae > Alicyclobacillus > Alicyclobacillus vulcanalis. The sequence goes on along the minus strand of NZ_FTOO01000007.1, from coordinate 88,260 downwards.
CCAAATTCGTCTTCCCCACCGGGATCGCGCCCGCCTGCACCAACCGCGCCACGACAGACGCATGCGCTTTCGGCTCGTACGCATACGCAGGACACGCGGCCGTGGTCGGCATGCCCGCCACATCGATGTTGTCCTTCACCGCAAACGGGATACCCCACAGGGGCTTGCGGTCCATGTCCTCGCGCCGAAGTTCCTTGAGATACGGCTCGAGGCGCTCTTGACTTGGCGGCGTGATCCAGACGTTCCACGCCGCGCCCGACTCGGCCTTTCGCACCACCTCTTCGATCACGTCGAAAGGCGTCACACGCCCACTGCGGTACGCCCGCCGCAGGGCGGCCACGGTCGTCGCGTTCAAGCCGACACCTCCTCAATCCCGACGATGGGCCCGCCAGGCCGCAGCTCCTGCCCGGGGCGCACGTGCACCGTGCGGACCACGCCTTGGCAGGTGGCCTCAACAGGAAATTCCATCTTCATGCTCTCGATCACGGCGATGGTGTCGCCAGGCCGGATCCACTGGCCTGGGGCGACATGCACTTTCCAAACGCTGCCCGGCATCTGCGCCCGCACCACGGTGAGGCCGTAGTCTTCGGGCTCCTCCGGCTCGCCGGGCTCCTCACTCGTGTACGCCGCGAGGCCCATCGCCTTCCACCGCGCCAATTCCTCGCGAAACGCGCGCTTTTGCCGCTCCTTGAACGCCGCCGCATCGTCCCGAATGGATTCGAGGAACGCCAGGTATTCGCCGAGATCGAACACCGTCTCCAAAATCTCGATGTCATGGCGGCCCCGCACAAACCGCTTGCGCATCTCGTCCAAGGCCTCGGGCGTGACGGGGTAAAACTCGACTTGGTCGAAGAAGCGGAGCAGCCATGGCTTGCCGTCGCGGAACGATCCCGTCTGCCGGAACGTGTTCCAGATCTGGAGCGTCCGGCCAAACAACTGGTATCCTCCAGGGCTCTCCATGCCGTAGATGCACATGTAGGAGCCGCCGATCCCGACCGCATTCTCCGGCGTCCACGTTCGCGCGGGGTTGTACTTGGTGGTCACCAGGCGGTGGCGCGGGTCGACGGGCGTGGCCGCCGGAGCCCCGAGATACACGTCGCCAAGTCCCAAGACGAGGTATTTCGCTTCGAACACCGTCTGACGCACATCTTCGATGCGGTCGAGCCCGTTCACGCGCCGCATGAACTCGATGTTGCTCGGGCACCACGGCGCGTCGGGCCGCACATTCTTCTGGTACCGCTCGATGGCGAGCTGAACGGACGGATCGTCGAAGGAAAGCGGCATGCGCACGATGCGCGAAGGCACGCTCGCCGTCGACAGATCCGGCAGCGCGGCGTCGAGGTGAAGCACGCGGCGCGCCACTTCCTCGCTCGTCATGCGCGTGCGGTCGAAGTGAATCTGCAGGGACCGGATGCCTGGCGTCAGGTCGATCCACGGGATGTCGCTCTCCGCGCGGATGGCCTCCATCAGCAGGTGCACCTGAAACCGGTAGCGGAGATCGAGCTCCATGTCACCGAATTCGACGAGCACGTATTCGTCCCCTGCGGCGCGGATACAGACGGAAAACGCGTGTCCGTCGGACTCGCGCGCCAGATAGGCGGCTTCCTGCGCCTCCTCATACGAGGCGAACGGCGATTCGGGCAGCGGCAGGCGATAGGCTTGGCCGTAGCTGGCGGGTGTCGCGAGGCACTGGGCCTGCAGCGCGTCCAGTTCCCGCGCCTGGTCGAGGCTTAGGAGCCGAAAACGAATCGCGTCGCCGGGGCGAAGCTGGCCAATCTTCCACATCTCTGCCGCGGGCGTCGTCACGGGGCACACGAAGCCGCCGAGGCTTGGGCCATCCTGGCCGAGAAGGACGGCGAGATCGCCCGTCAAGTTGAGCGAGCCGATGGCATACGGGTTGTCGTGCAAATTCGACGGATGTAGTCCCGCATCGCCGCCGTCTTCGCGCGCCCAGACAGGCGCGGGACCGACGAGGCGGATGCCCGTGCGCGAGCTGTTGAAGTGGACCTTCCACTCGGTCGACGTGAGCATCTCCAGGTACGACGCGGGGAGGAACTCGGGCGTGCAGTGCGGGCCTGGGACCACGCCGATTTCCCACGTGCGCTCGAAGGCGGGCGGTTCCACGGGGGGCGCTTCCTGGACAGCGGCCTCTGCCCCATCGATCGCCGCTTCGTGGCGATCCGACGCCGCCAAAGCGGGCGCATCGCCCGGGGGCTCGCCGATGCCGACGACGTCGCCAGCGATGAGCGCGCGGCCACCGTGTCCGCCGAAGCCGCCGAGCGCGAACGTCGCTCGGCTGCCGAGGATGGGCGCGACATCGAAGCCGCCCTGCACGCACAGGTAGGCGCGCAGTCCGGCCCGCGACTCGCCGAAGCGCAACAGCTGCCCGCGGCGCGCGAGGACCGGCTGATACCTGGGCACGGGGTCGCCGTCGAGCGTGGCCTGCATATCCGCGCCCGTGAGGCATATCCAGACGTCGGCGCGGAAGCTGTACGCGCCGCCGCGCAGCGTGAGTTCAAGCGCCGGCGCGCCCTCCGGGTTGCCGAGCAGGCGATTTCCGATGCGCATCGATAAGGCGTCCATCGGCCCCGACGGCGGCACGCCGACGTCCCACAGCCCTGTCCGCCCCGGCCAGTCCTGAATCGTGCTCTGAAGGCCGCCGTCCACCACTTCGAGCGCGCGCTCGCTCGGCCGGAAGCCCTCGAGCCACTTCGTATGGACGTCCCCCGTTGCAAACGACTCGGACGCCGCGATGGCCTGCAGGTAGCGCAGGTTGTTTTGCACGCCATGTACGCGCGCCTCGGCGAGCGCCCGGCGAAGGGCACCGACGGCCTCCTCTCGCGTCGCACCGCGCACGATGAGCTTGGCGAGCAGCGGATCGTAATACGCACTCACGGTGACGCCGGCGCCGATCCACGTCTCGACGCGCACATCCTTCGGCCACACCACGCCGTCCACTCTGCCGGCACACGGGCGAAAGTCGCGCCCAGGGTCTTCCGCGTAGACGCGCACCTGAATGCTGTGGCCGCTCGGCTTGGGAAGGCGCGCTGCGAGATCGGTCAGCTCTCCCGCCGCCTCGCGGATCATCCACTCGACGAGATCGATCCCGTACACCTCCTCCGTCACGCCGTGCTCCACCTGCAGGCGGGTGTTGACCTCCAGGAAGTAGAAGGCGTCAGAGGCCGGATCGTACAAGAACTCCACCGTGCCTGCGCTCCGATAGCCGACAGCGCGCGCAACGGCCAGCGCCGCCTCGTGCAGGCGCCTGCGCGTGGCCTCGGACAGCCCGTGCGCCGGACACTCCTCCACCACCTTCTGATTGCGGCGCTGCAGCGTGCAGTCGCGCTCGCCAATCGCCACGATCTCGCCCTGGCGGTTCCCGAAAATTTGCACCTCGATGTGCCGGGCGCGCGGCACGTACTTTTCCACGAACACGCCGTCGTCGCGGAAGTGTTGCCCGGACAGGCGGCGCACGCTCTCAAACGCCTCCTCGAGCGCATCTTCTCGCTCCACCACGCGCATGCCGATCCCGCCGCCCCCCGCGGTGCTCTTCAAAATGACGGGATAGCCAATCCGCTCTGCGGCGCGGCGCAGTTCGCCGATGTCCGACATGAGCGTCGACCCTGGCAACAAGGGAACGCCCGCTTGGCGCGCGACCTCGCGCGCCACGTGCTTGTAGCCGAACTGCTCGATTTGGTCGGGGCTAGGCCCAATGAACACCAGCCCCTCCTCGGCACACCGGCGCGCAAACGCCGCGTTCTCGCTGAGAAACCCGTAGCCAGGGTGGATGGCGTCTGCGCAGGCCTCCTTCGCGGCGGCGAGAATCTGATCCGGATTCACGTACGACTCGTTCGCAGGGCCCTCCCCAATCCAGATGGCTTCATCGGCGAGATCGACGTGCAGGCTATCCTCGTCCGCGGTGGTGTACACAGCCACCGATGAAATCCCCATGTGTTTCAGCGTGCGGATGATCCGCACCGCAATGGCGCCGCGATTGGCGATCAACACTTTGCGAAACATCGGCATCCTCCTCACCGCGCATGCAAAATCTCAGGCTCCGCGACGCCAAATGACGATTTCCACGGGCGTCGGATTGTAGGCGTTGCAGGGATTGTTCAGCTGCGGGCAGTTGCTCATCAGGACCATCACCCGGGTCATGGCCTCCATCTCCACGTAGCGGCCCGGGCCCGAGATGCCGTCCGCGAACTCCAGCCCGCCGTCCCGCGTCACGGGCACGTTCATGAAAAAGTTCACGTTGGGCGCCAAGTCGCGCTTCGCGAGCCGCGGCTCGTGCATGGCGATTTGCAGCATGAACGTATCTCGGCAGTTGTGCATGTGGACCTTGTCGTGCCCGTAGCGCACCGTGTTGCTCTGCGCCGAGCACGCGCCGCCGAGCGTGTCGTGGCGTCCGCAGGTGTCGTCTACCAGCCGCACGAGCGGCCGGCCCGACTCGGTGAGCAGCACCGATCCAGTGGTGAGATACAGGTTGCCCTGTGCAGCGATGGTCTTCGCGGCGCTGTAGTGGTCATACGGCCGATCCGCGTCGAAAAACAGCGTGTCAACCGCCTGATTGCCTTCCAAATCCACAATCCGCAGCACGTCGCCCGGCTGAAGCGTGCACATGAAGCCTTCGCCGCTCGGCAAGACGAGGCGCGTGTCGGCGGTGACGACGTCGCGGCGGGGATCAAACGCAAGCGATGGCATCTCAACCAGCCTCCTTATCTCAACAGCGCATACTGCCACACCGTGTTCTCCATCGCCCTGCGCGCCTCGTCCGTCTTCAGGCGGGGATCGTCCGGGCGAGTCGGCTCATCCGCATACACCGCCAGGCTGAGCGGCACAGACGGGTACGGCCTGCGCGGGTCGAGCGGGTGCGGCGTGTTGCTGACGATGGCGATCACGTCCATCTCCATGCGCAGCCCCGCCTCACTTCCCTTCGGGGCAAATTCCGTCACGAAGTGCATCTGGCCGTCCTCGTCGCACCACACCTTGGAGAACAGGTTGATGGGTGGGACGAGATCGCCCGCGTCGAGGCCGTTTCGGACCAACTCCTTCACGGCGTTTTCATAGCCCGAGCGGAGCATGGCGTTTCGGTGGCGCTGAAAGTTCGTCTCGCCGTAACGCCTGTCGACATCCGCGCGCGTCATCACCCCCGAGAGCGGATCGTGCCAGCCGACGGTGTCGTGCACGAGCGTCGCCATGGCACGGCCCTCGTCGCTCATCAGCACGTCGTAGAGCGAGATTTTGGCCGTGTGCTGGGCCTTGAGCGTATCGGGCACGTTGAGGCGCTCGGCGGGATGATCCGCGCGGTACAGCCACAGATGGGCGTTTGCCCCGGGGCCTTCGGCGCGCAAGACGAGGCGTTTGCCGCGGCCGAGGCGCATGGACCAGCGGCCGCCGGACGGGATCGAGTGCGTGTACATCGGCGTGAGAGACGAGAGATTCATCTCACCAACCTCCTTGTTGGGATGTGACGTGGTGGGCGGCGCGTGCCTGGCGCCGACCGCCGGCATCAGCCGGCCGCGTCCTCCTGCCACTCCGACTCGCCGCGAGCGGGGCGCGTCGACCACACAAAGCGCGAGAGCGCGTAGCACGCGAGCGATCCGGCCGCAAGCACGGCCTCGCCGAGCAGGTACTGCGGCTCCTGCGTGACGATGGCGAAGGCCGTGAAGAGCGTCACCACCACCGGAGCGAGCGGCCAGGCCGGCATGCGATACGGCCGTGTTTCATGGCGAAACTTGATGCGGCTCCAGATGGCCGCGAGCCCGATGAAGAAATACACGACCGTGGTGACGGTGCCGGAGAAGATGATCAGCCAATTCAGTTGACTCAGAAACAGGAGCACCGCCGTCGGGAGGCCGAGAAGCAGCACGCACAGGCCTGGCGCCTTGAACCGGTTCACCCGGCCAATCCGTCGGTTGGCGCCCCGCCACCACAGCGCATCGCGCCCGGTCGTGTAAAACACCCTGCCGAAGTACATGAAGTAGACGAGCATGGAGTTGAATAGGGCGATGCAGACGCCAATGTCCAGAACCATCCGGAAATTCGGGCCGAGCGAGGATTCCACGGCATAGATGACGGGACTCGCCGCGCCGAAGAACGCCTTGAGGTTCGGCGCCGTGACCACGGCCGAGGTGAGCGGCACCACGATGGCGATGGCAGCAGTGGTGGCCGCGGTGATCACGGCGCGCGCAAGCTTGCTCGGGCCGCCCACCAGCTCCTCCGAGAACCCGAGCGTGGCGTCGTATCCGTTAATGATGTTGAACGCCGGGGCCAAACTCGCCGCCATCATGCCGAGGGTCACGGGGCGAAGCGAATGTCCGTCGAGATACACCGGGTGAAACGTCACGGCGAAAAGCGACTGGTGGGGATGCAGCCACGCGGCAACCGTGACGGTCGACAGGACCACGAGCTCGACGAAGACCATGGCCATCGTGACATAGGCGCCGAGCTCCACCCGCACCACGCCAATGGCCACAGCCAGGGCCACGGATGCGAGCGCGATGACCGGCTCAGACAGGGCGAGATGTGGAAACAGGTCCTTGACAAACTGCCCGATGCCAAGCGCGATGCTCGCCGGCAGGATGACGCCCTGGATCAAGTAGTTGAACAGTGTGACAAACGCCAAGGGCGCGGGTAGCACGAAGCGGACGAGCGAATACATGCCGCCGGCCACCGGGAACAGGGCGCCGAGTTCCGCCAGGCAAAGGGAGATGAGGATGACCACTGCCCCGAGCAGGACATCTGCACCGATGGCGAACGTCCCGCCGATGGAAAAAACGCCAGACGTGAGAAGCAATACCGCCATCGTGGGCGACACGTTCGCGATGGCGAGACCGACAACGTCCCGCAGGTGGAGTTTTCGGCTCAGCTGTTGGTCGTAGCCGAGGTGCTCCAGCCTCGCGGCGTCGACAAAGGCCAACGAATTCTCCATGCCGAACCGCCCCTTCTGTGATCATGGTTTACGTGAACAAATTTCTCGTGAACGAAGAAAGGGATAAAAACCCAAGATCAGAAACCTCCCGGGCTTTTATCCCTCCGTGCGGCTCTCGTTCGGAACGAGAGCTGGTCTCTCTCGGACCAGGCCCGGCACCGGCCGGCGGAACCCTAGAGACCTTGTGTCACTATTTATATCAGGGTTTGCGCGGAGAATCAACAGAAACGCGGATTCTTTCAGAAAAATTGTTAAGTAATCTAACACAAAGAGATCAGAAATCGCTTTCATTCACCATTTTACCCATACCGGTATAGGTGTTTGACTTTTGGGCTTGGAGAGGGCAATCTGGGAGGAGAGGTGATTGAGGTGTTGTCCTTGAACCCGAACGAGATGACGCCGCTGGAGTGCTACAAGTTCCTGATCGGCGCCGTCATTCCCCGGCCCATCGCGTTTGTCACGACCCTTTCGAAGGCTGGCGTGCTGAATGCCGCGCCCTTCAGCTTTTTTAACGTCGTCACGCCGGCTCCGCCGATGGTTTCGGTGTCCGTGCAGCGGCAAAACGGACAGCCGAAAGACACGGCGCGCAACGCCGTGGATTCCGGCGCGTTTGTGGTCCACATCGTGAGCGAGCCGTATACGGAAAAGATCAATCAGACCGCGGCGACCCTTCCGCCGGACGAAAGCGAGGTCGCTCTGGCAGGGCTCACGCCCGTCCCGAGCGAGGCCATCGAGGTACCCGGGGTGCTCGAGGCGCGCGTTCGCATGGAATGCGTGCTGGAACACGCGCTCCCCCTGGGAGGGACGAGGCAGGCTCCAGCGTGCGATCTCCTCATTGGACGCGTCGTGCGCTTCCACATCGACGAATCGCTGTACCACGAGGGTCGAATCGACCCGCACGGCCTCGCGCCGGTCGCGAGGCTCGCCGGAAACGACTACAGCCTGCTCGGGCACATCTGGACGCTCGAGCGGCCCAAATGACTCACGCCCTGCGCGCGGTGCGCCCGCGCGACACGTCGGCGCCGCTCCTTCGGCGAAGCGCGCCCTTGCGCCGGCGAAACGCGTTTTTGTGCCATCCGAACCACAAGGCCCGGGGTCTTCGAGACACCCGGGCCTTTCTCATCGAGGTTGCGCTCAAGACCGCATGACGTCCGCCACAATTTCGTACGAGCGCATGCGCGCGCCGTGATCGTAAATCTGCGAAGCGATGATGATTTCATCCGCGCCCGTCGCATCGATAAACGCGCGGAGCCGCTGGCGGACGGTGTCGGGCCCGCCGACGATGGCGAGGCGCCCTCGCGTCTGCAGCACCTGCCACTCGTACGGCGAACACAGCTCCTCGACGCGCTCCACCGGCGGCTGTAGGCGGGACGGCTTGCCCCGTATCAGCGAGAGCTGCTGCAGCTGGGAGGACGAGGCGAGGTACCGAGCCTCTTCGTCCGTAGGCGCCGCCACCACAGCCGCGCCCACCATGGCGTACGGCTCGCTCAGCCACGGCGAGGGCCTGAAGTTGGCCCGATACGTCTCGAGGGCAATCATCAGGTAATCCGGCGCAAAGTGGCTCGCGTAGGCAAAGGGAAGGCCGAGCTCCGCGGCCAAGCGGGCGCTGAAGTCGCTCGAGCCCAAGAGCCAGATGGGGATATCCTCCCCCTCGCCCGGCACCGCGCGCACGCGGCGCGCCTCGCTCTCTGGAGGATGGAAGTACCGCATGAGCTCGGCGAGCCGCTCTGGAAAATCGCGCCCATGGCGGTCTGGGTCTCCGCCCAGAGCGCGAATCGTAGGCGCGTCCGTGCCCGGCGCGCGGCCGAGGCCGAGATCGATCCGGCCGGGGAACATCGCGGCAAGCGTCCCAAACTGTTCCGCCACAACGAGCGGCGCGTGATTCGGCAGCATGACGCCGCCCGATCCGACGCGAATGGTGCGCGTGTGTTGCGCCAGATACGCGATGACCACGGCCGTGGCGGAACTCGCGATGCCCGGCATGCTGTGATGCTCAGCGACCCAGAACCGGCGGTATCCGAGCCGCTCCGCGTGCTGAGCCAATTCGGCGCTTCGCCGAAACGCCTCTGCAGGCGTGCTTCCTTCGGTGATAGGGACGAGATCGAGCGCCGAAAGCGCCGTCTCGCCCTTGGTCAAGCCCCAGTCCATAGGCAGGCCTCCTCCCGGTTTGCGGCGGGCACCAAGGGCCCATCGCCATTATACCCCCGGAGGCAGGCACGCCCGAAATCGCCTCAGCGCACCGGCTGGGACAGCGAGGCGCGCATCTCTTGCGCCGCGCTCACCATGTTGCGCAGCGCCGCCACGGTCTCCGGCTCGCCGCGCGTCTTCAGGCCGCAGTCCGGATTGACCCACAGCTGCTCGGGCCGTATCACCTCGGCCGCCCTGCGCAGCAGTTGCACCATCTCCTCCACGGAGGGCACGCGCGGGCTGTGGATGTCGTACACGCCCGGGCCGATGTCGTTTTCGTAGCGGAAGTCTTCGAAGGCCCGCAGCAGTTCCATGTGCGATCGCGACGTCTCGATGGAGATGACATCCGCGTCCATGGCCTGGATGGCGGGCATGATGTCGTGAAACTCGGCATAGCACATGTGCGTGTGAATCTGCGTCTCGTCCCGGACGCCAGACGACGCGATGCGGAAGCACTCCACCGCCCAGTCGAGGTACGCCTGCCATTCGGCGCGGCGAAGCGGCAGCCCCTCGCGCAGCGCGGGCTCGTCAATTTGAATCATGCCGATCCCGGCCGCCTCCAGATCCAACACCTCGTCCCGAATCGCGAGCGCAATCTGCCGGCACGTCTCCGCCCTCGGGATGTCGTCCCGCACAAACGACCACTGCAGGATGGTCACGGGCCCGGTCAGCATGCCCTTGACGGGCTTGTCCGTGAGCGACTGCGCGTACGTGCTCCACCTGACCGTCATGGCCTCGGGCCGGGCCACGTCGCCGAAGATGATGGGCGGCTTCACGCAGCGGGAACCATAGCTCTGCACCCAGCCGTGCTTGGTGAACACAAAGCCATCGAGCATCTCGCCGAAGTACTCGACCATGTCCGTGCGCTCGAATTCGCCGTGCACCAAGACGTCGAGCCCAATCTCCTCCTGAAGGTCTATCCACCGCTTGATCTCGCCGCGCAGATATGCCTCGTACTGATCCGCGGACCACTCGCCCTTGCGCCACTTGGCGCGAGCGTCCCGCACCGCCTGCGTCTGCGGGAACGATCCAATGGTCGTCGTGGGAAGCAGCGGCAAGTTGAACCGAGCCTGCTGCTTTTCCTTGCGCACCGCGTGCGGCGACTGGCGATTCAGGTCCCACGTCTTCGCGTCCTCCAGCCGGGCGCGAACGTCCTCGCGGTTCAAGCGAGCCGAACCCCGCCTCGACGCGAGCAGCGACCGATTCGCCTCGAGTTCCGCCTCGCACGCCTGGCGGCCCTCGTCGAGCGCCCGCCTCAGCAGTTCCATCTCGTCCAGCTTCTGCAGCGCAAACGCGAGCCAGGACCGGATCTCCGGATCCATGTCGGTCTCGAGCTCCACGTCCCACGGCACGTGCAAAAGCGAGCACGACGGAGCCACCATCACGTGCTCCGCACCGGCCAGGTGCACGCCCTGCTCCAGATGCGCGAACGCCGTGTCGAGGTCCGCGCGCCAAACGTTGCGCCCGTCGATCACGCCGAGCGACAGCCGGCGGCCCTTCGGCCACCCGAGCGCATGGACGTGCCGCAGCGCATCGGACCCGCGCACCAAATCCAGGTGCAGCCCTTCGACGGGAAGCTCAAGCGCCGTCGCCAGATTGTCGCCGAGCGAACCGAAATACGTCGCGACGAGGATGTTCGGGCGATCCGCCTTCGCGAGCGCCGCATACGCGTCGACAAACGCCTGGCGCTCCGCGTCCGAGAGGTCCAAAACCAAGGCGGGCTCGTCCAGCTGCACCCACGCCACGCCCGCCTCATGCAACGACGCGAGCCAAGCCTGATACGCCGGGATGAGGCTCGGCAGAAGCGCGAGCGCATCCGCCTTTGCGCCCACCACCTTGGACAGCTTGAGAAACGTGATGGGCCCAATCAGCTGAGGCACCGTGTCGAACCCGAGCGCCTTCGCCTCCAAATATTCGTTCAACGGCTTGTTGACGCCGAGCGTGAACACCTGATCCGGCTTCAATTCCGGCACCAGATAGTGATAGTTCGTGTCAAACCACTTGGTCATCTCGAGCGCCGTGGCGTCCTGCGTTCCGCGCGCCATGGCGAAATATTGTTGAAGCGAATTCGCGGCAAGCCCCTGGAATCGATCGGGTACGACCTGAAACAGGCAGGCGGCGTCCAGGACGTGATCGTAAAACGAGAAATCGTTCGCCACCATCCACGTCACGCCGTGGTCCTTCTGGACCTGCCAGCGAAGCCGCCGCAGTTCAGCGGCGCGAGCCATGAGCTCGTCCTCTTCAATCTTGCCTTGCCAAAACTGCTCCACCATCCGCTTGAGTTCGCGGCGAGGCCCCATGCGGGGAAATCCAATTGAGGCGGTGATGGCCAAGTGATTCTCTCCTCCTTCGCAGGATCCGCTGGGTTCGGCGGCTCGGGTGTTCCCCGGCACACACGCGAGCGGCGCCCGGAATCTACCCGGGCGTCGCCGCGTCGACGCCAGCTGTTTGTGGCGCTACTATATCACCGCTTGCAAACTTTCGCAATTGTATTCCTTGCCTGATGCCGCGCGGGAGGTCAGGCGGATCACGCCTCTGGCGTTGCGCCCTGCGGCGCAAGCGCCTGCAGCAGCTTCACGCCGATAGGACTGCCAAGCCCGGTGCACGCGTCCCATCCAGGCCCCGCCTGATAAATCCTCGCCTGATTGGCGATGTCGTTGTTGCCCTGCGTGATGTCGTGGAAGACGTCCGCCTGCGGCAAGGCGTAGAGCGTCGGATTCAAGTAGCCGACCGGCTTGCCGAGCTTTTGATTCAATCTTGCCACCAGCGCGGCGAAAAGCGGCGCCACCGCGCTCGTCCCGCCGATCACCGTCGTCTGCCCGTCGATCACGACCTCGTAGCCCGTGGCCGGATCGGCATTGCCCGCGACATCCGGCACGCCGCGGCCGCTGCCGCCGCCCGGGTTGGCCGACGGCGGGACGTTTGCGCCCTCCTGCCAGGACGGGAGCGGAAATACCTGGCTGACGCCGCCGCCCGTGGCCCCGCCGTCTGCGCCGTCGTTCCACACCGTCTCCCGCTCAAGGGTCCCGCCGTTTGCGACGAGCCGCGTTCCGCCACAGGCGAGCACGTACGGCGACGCCGCGGGAAAGTCGACGTGATACAGGCCGTCCTGCTCGCCGTCCGTGGATCCGCTGTCGCCCGCCGCCGCGAGCACGGTCACGCCGAGCGCCGCCGCATCGAGAAACGCCCGATTCATGGCGGAAAGCGAGGCGGATGACCAGCTGTCTTCCGGGCCGCCCCAACTGATGGACACAATCGACGGCTTGTGCGTCGGATCGTGCACGGCGGTGGTGATGGCGTCGAGGAAGCCGGCGTCCGTGTTCGGCGCGAAGTACACGGCGAGCGTCGCCCCTGGCGCGAGGGCACCCGCGACCTCAATGTCGAGCTCGACCTCGCCGTCCGGGCCGCTCGGATCTCCCGTCGGCTGGTTGGTGGCGCCGTCCACAGACACGCTCACCACCTGCGGCGCGGGCACGCCAAGGGACGCAAAGTATTCGGCGAGGGACTGCTCGTCGTATCCGCCGCCCAGCTCGATGATGGCTATGCACTGGCCCGACCCGTCGAGCCCTTCCGGGAATTGATACGCCTGCGCGACCTCGAGCGGCGTGTATGCCCCGGAACTCGCCTGCGATCGCGCCGCAAAACCCTCGGCCTCGCCGGGTTCTGCCCTTCTTAGCCGAAAGTGCGGCCGGGCAACGGGGCGCGTGTCAAGCCCCAGGACCGCTTCGACGATGGACGCGATGGAGGCGGGCAAGCTCACCTCGCCGACATAGCTCCGGTACGATCCGCCCGGATGGTCGAACTGCCGCAGTTCGACGCCAAACGCTTGGTTCACCGCGTCGACGGAACCGGAGAGGACCGCGAGACCCGCGGCCTGATGGGTCCGCTCCAGCGTGAGGCCGTGCGCGTCCGCAAACCGCCGAAGCTCTGCGAAATCGTCGAGGGATGCGCCGTGTTGCTCCGCAAACGCCTCACGATCCAGGTGATGGCGGGCGTGTGGGCGTTGTTGCGACTCGCTGTGCACGCGCGACTTGAGCTCCTCGTCGCGTGCGCGGCGCAGGACGACCGTCACCGACACGCGCTCGCCGGCGGTCACCGGCCCGCGGTCAATCGCCTGGGGATGAGGGGGTCTCCTGTGACCGCTCAACACCACGCGCTTCTCGTCTCCCTGTTTCCAGGGCCTCTCGTTGTCGCTCATCGCCTTCCACTCCATTCTCCTCGTTGAGATGGCCATACAGCGACGTAGGGCGTCAGGCTTCGCTGACCCCAGTATACCACGCGCCGGCGAAAAGTTGTGTAATTCCATGAAAATTTGGGTATTTGTTGGCCGGGCGCGCGGGAGCGAAGCCCCCGCCCTGTGACATGCCGCGTGGCCACTGGCGCGTTGCGCATCACGCTCCGCGTTCCGCCACGAGGCCGTAATGCACGTCATTCGGGTAGATGCGGTGCAACACGCGGAACCCCGAAGAAGTGAGCATCGCCTCGCACGCCTCGACGGACAGCCTCTCTTCCACAGGTGGCCCCATCTCCATCGGCCGCTTGTCCCACTCGAGCAGCAAAAAGCGACCACCGGGCCGAAGCACGCGATACACCTCGCGCACGGCCTGTTCGCGATCCGGCACCTCGTGCAACACAAACGCCATGAGGGCGCGATCGACAGCGTGGTCTTCTAGCGGCAGGCGGTCGGCGGAGCCTTGCACCGCCTCGACAGACACGCCCTCGTCCGCGGCTCGCTGGCGCAACATGTCGAGCATCTCGGGCGACAGGTCGACCGCGTACACCTTCCCTTGCGCCAAGCGAGCGAGGGGCAGGGCAAAGTAGCCCGGGCCCGCGCCGATGTCGACCGCGTCGCATGGCGCCCTCAAGTCGAGCGCATCCAGGACGCGCGCCGCAGGAAGCAGGCGTTGCCGTTCTTCGGAGAGCAGTCGCATGGCGTGTTCGGGCCGAAACACGTGAGGCATGGTCGTCCTCCTCTGCAGACATGGGTTGTCCAGGAGACCCTGGGTTCACGCCTTCAGCGTTGCGCTTGCGGAAGGCGTTGTCAAGTTCTACATGCGCGGATGCCCTGCATGGTATACTTCGAATAACCAGCGAGGAGGTGGCCCGATGCGGTGGAAAGTGCTTGGTGCCGTGGTGTTTGCGGTCGTGATCGTCGTCTTCACGCTGGCAAATTCCAGCGATGTGTCGGTCAATTTCGTGTTTGCCCGAGAACGCGTCAATCTGGTCCTCGTCATTCTGCTTTCTGTCCTGCTCGGCATGGTGCTCATGGCGATTCTCTGGTCCATCCACGCGTGGCGCCTGCGCGGGGAGATTCGGGCTCGTAACCGCCACATCGCAGAGCTTGAGGCCAAGGTGCAGAGCATGGAGGCGGAACGGGCGGCGAGTGCGAGAGAAGTGGGCCAGGGGCCAGGCGCGCACGGCGCCGCTGAAGCGAACCCGCCTCAGAGCCCGGACAGCGCCTGGTAAATGAGGCGGTCACACGGCGAAAACGGGTCGCACTCGCGCGCGGCTCAGGCTACCCGGGTCAACGCCGCGGCGCCATCGCGGCCTTGCGGCCGGATCGACTGCGGCCGGATCGACTGCGGCCGGATCGACTGCGGCCGGATCGACTGTGGCCGGATCGACTGCGGCCGGATCGACTGCGGCGGGACCGCCAAGCCCGCGCATCAGCTCGGCTCATACTGCAGCACTTCGCCTGCCCACAGCTGGATGGTGCCGGATGTCTCCCTATCGTTGGCCTGAATGGTGAGCTGCCCCTGCCTCTCCCCGACGGCTGCGGGAAGCGGAAGCACGCAGACGCCGTTTTTGGGCGTGTACGAATGCCCTCCCCAATGGACTGTGGCGCCCTCCGGCAACCCTCGCACCGTCACGCCGTCTCCGGGAACCGCGGCAAACGTCTGATACTGAACTGCGTATGCCGTCCCCTTTTCCTGCACCTCGAGGTACGCGTCGAGCGGAGGCGCAATCTGCATGTGCAAGGTGTTGGACGCGTACACCTCTTGCCCGTTGATCCACGCGCGATACCCCGTCGATCCATTGGTCCACACCACGATGTGATACTTGCCGTCCACGGGTGAAACGGCGCTTTCCGGCAGCTTCTTCAGAATGACGCTGTGCGCGTTTCGCTCGTAACCGTAGGCGTAGCCGACTTCCCACGTGGAGCGCATCTTGCCGTGGAACCGCGTCGTCACCAAGGAGACAAACACGTAGTTGATGAGACCGGTCTGGTCCGTCGACGCGGTCTGCACCGCAAACACCAGTTCCCCGATGCCCTGGTCTACCGCCGGAGGCGAAACGGCCCACGTGTGCGCGTACCAACCGGAAGGAAATGGGTTGCGCGTCGTCAGAAAGTAGCCGCGAAACTCGGGCGTCCCCTCGCGGACGCCGACGGTTAACAGCCCGTTCCGAACCTGCACGTAGCCGAGCGCGTGGCCCGCGCTGCCGTTGGCCTCCCAGCCATAGTAAGGCGGCAAAAGCAAGGAGGTCGAGCCCTGCAGCGAGTGGACCGGCTGCGACGGCGTGCGAAAACTCGTGACGACCGGCGGCGACTCGACGGCGAGCGCGCCGGCCGGCCCGCTCAAAACGGGTTGCACGACGCGCTGACTGCGCTCCGTCCAGGCCCCCCATGACACCAAGCCCGCGGCCAGGATGAGCGACCCGAGAAGGAAGACGCGTTCCAGCGGCCGATAAGGGAGCCTGCCCGATCTCGACGACTCAATGGCTGGCATACAGGTGAAAATCTCCTCTCATGGCGGTTCTGAACCCAAAGATAAGCGTGATCGCCACGAAACAGCCGATGGCAGCCGCCATGCCGTACACGGCGTACGCGTCTCCCCTCGAAACGGCCAAGGCGGCGACGGTGCCGCCCAAGGCGGTGCCAGCCCAGACCCCCCAAGCCGATGCAAACCGGACGCCCCAAAAGAACAGGAACTGGCTCGCGAACAGGCCGACCGGCAGGATGCCGTACACGATGGCTGCGATGTGCAAGGCCGCGATGTAGGCCGGGCCCGCGACCAAAATGGGCGCGATGAGCGTCGAAGGAAGCTTGAGAAGGATGTCCGGCGCCACGAGCCCAATGGCGACACCCACAGCCGCCAGGATGGCAACCCGCGTCGCAAAAAACAGGCACAACTTGCGGTGGAAGCCGCGACTCTCGGTCACGCGGTACGTCCGGAGCCAGCCGAGGAACCGGTCGGAAAGCTCGGTCATGAAGTAGAACACAAAGCCCATCATGGGGAACAATTCAAGGGTCGCGAGATCCGTCGTCAACTCATACGTCGGCGGATAGACGTAGTGCAATGCGCCCTGAAGGGCGCCGAAATGGATCCCGGCCACGACGCGATCGACAAACAGCATGGCGAAATACCCTGTGCCGTAGACGGCGTACAGCCAGAGCTGGCGCCAGACGGGCACGAAGCGCGGAATTTGAACGCTCGCGCGGGCCTGGTCGCGAGTCGGCCGGTCATGCGGTCCGTCGCCCACTTCTTCCGGTAACAAGCGGCGCAGTTGCCGACGGGATCGCATCACGGCATACGAATACGCGCCGATGAGCGCCGCGGCGCCGGCGATGCACAGGCCGAGGATCTGCGCCTGTTGCACGGCCTGGACGCCGTACGCGCCGCTGTTGGTGCGCTCGATGGTCCAGATGGCGATCCAGGTCACGAAGAGCGCCACGCCCGTCGTGATGATGAGGCCGAGGATGCGGCGCAGCATGTACAGGGGCGCGAGCGCGATTTGGAATAAGTAGATGGCCACGGCGTATTCGAGAAACAGGTTGCCGTAAGCCGGGGCGTACGTAGGTGCAATCGCGAAGCGGTACACGAGCGCAATCACCAGGGCTGACGCGGCCGAACCGGGCACAATCGCGCGCGTCGCGATCCAGCGAAACAAGAGCCAGTTGCCCTGGCCGAGGTAGAACAGGGCTCGCACGGCGAACACCTGAGACACCGCACCCGCACAGGCCGTGGCCACAAAGAACGCAAGGCTCACCGCGGTGGCCACTTCCTGAGACGCGGACAACGACGACCAGAGCGCGATGCGCGTGATGAAGAGCGCCAAGACGCTGAGCATCCACGGCGACGTGTAGCCCACACCGCGGAAGTACTGTTCCAGCGCGCGGCGGAACCATCCGAGCGGGCTTGGCCGTCGAAGCTCGTCCGGAGTCTGGTAGAGCGGGATGCGCGACCAGACTTCTTCGGCGAGCTCAAACACGTCGCGGAAGCCGAACGCCCGCGCCGCCTCATCTCCGTAACCGCAGTCCTCGAGATGAACCGCGACTTCAAGCGGATTGCGGGGATGGGGCTGGCGGCTCACCACCAGGTACGCGAGAGCGTGCAGCTCCTGGGTGACCTCGTCGGCCCGTCGCGCATCAGGAATTGGAAGCGTTGAACTCATCGTTTGCGTCCCCTTTGTCCGTCCATTCGTCGTACCACGACCGATAGCGGGCGAGAAACTGATCGAGCGAGTACTCCTCCAGCATGCGCTGGCGGCCCAAGCGCCCGAGCTCTGCCAGTTCGGCGCGCTTCGATGCCATGCGCGCGATGGCGTCGGCGAGCTCCCGCGGCCGCCTTGGCGGCACCAACATGCCGTAGGGCTCGCGGACGATCTCGCGCATGCCGCCGACGTCCGTGGCGACAATGGGCCGGCCCGCCATGACGGCCTCCACCGCCGCGTACGGAAATCCCTCGGACGAGCTCGACATCACGGCGATGTCACCCGCGTTCAGCGCCTGGTTCACCTCATGGGTCGGCCCGGCGAATTGCACCACCGACTCCAACCCATACGCTCGGACGAGATCGCGACAGGATGCCTCGTAGGCCGGATCGGGCGCGGGCCCGTAGATGGTGAGCGTCACGCCTTCGAGATCGGGCCTGCGGCCGTAGACGTCGCGGAGGCTGCGCATGGCGCGGATCGCCGTGTGGATGTCCTTCAGCGGGTCGATGCGGGCCACCATGACGAGGCGCAGCGGATCTTCGCCCGATCCGGCTGGACGGGTGATGTCGAACGCCGAAGGGTCCACGCCGTTGGGGATGGGATGGATTTTGGCGGGCGGCACGCCGAGGCGCTCCTCCCACTTGGCGTTGAAGCGCGCGACAGGTGCCACGCTGTCGGCCGCGTCATACGCGAGGCGCACGACGAGGCTGTAGAGGCTCGACAGGAAGTAGCGGTACGGTGCAGCGCGGTTGAGCCGCGCGAGATTCAACAGCCGCTCGCGGTAGTACACTCCATGCTCCGTGATGACGAGCGGGCGGCCGTAGCGCTCCTTCGCCACAATCAGCGGCAACGAGCAAAACGCCGCCGCGGATGCGTGATACACGCGCGCCTCGGGCGCGGGAAACGCGAGCGGCGCCAGGTAGCGGTAGAGAAGCTTGCCGAGATCGACCGCTTCAAAAAGGACGAGGTGGCGAAAGACGGGATGCTCAGCCAAGCGGGCGCGGAGCACCTCCCAGGTGGCGCGATGGCGCAGCGCGTACTTCATCAGCCCCTGTTCGGCGAAGCGCGCGAAGACCCACAGCGCCTCCCGGGCGTCGGCGAGCTTGACCTCCGCCGGGCGCAGACAGGCCGTGACAAACGCCTCGTAGGCGGGCAAAAACTCACGCCGAAAGGCCCGCCGCAGGCCAAATGGGCGGGCAAACTGAGCGTTCCACGAAAACTCCTCGTGGCGATCCGTCCCCCAGAGCGGGACCATGAGCAACCGGTCGACGTTTGGCGGCAATTCGTATCGCAGCCCTGTGCCCGGATTGGCCACCACCGCGTAGACCGTAAACGACCGGTCCGGCAATCCGCGGATGAGGCGATCCGCCCAGGCGCTCACGCCACCGAGCGTATACGGATAGGTCCCCTCGGTCGCGAGGAGGACGTCGGACATCGGCGCGACGCGCGAACGGCTCACTTGCGCCCCTCCATCTCATCCTCGCGCAAGGCGCGATACATCTTGCGCTCGAGGGCCACGAGGCGCTTCTGCAGGTCGGCCACCATGTTGTGCATCTCCGCGAGCTCTTCCAAAATGTCCGGGACCCACGCGGCCTTCTCGCGCCCATGGCCCGCGCGCATGTCGGCAGACTCGGGACCGCGCTCCGCCGGACGGCTCGGCTGCACCGCCTCCTCTTGCCCCGGGCCCTCTCCCATCCGCCCGGCGAGCCGCTCTTGAATTTGGCGCAGCACCGCGCCCAGGTCGGGATAGAGCGCGTCGGAAGCAGCGTCGCTCGCGGTTTCACCCGATCCGGCAGACGGTTCGGCGTCCCGGGTTTCCCGCTCAGGCCGATCCTCCTCGGCCCCGCGCCCATCCTGCTCGCTCGCGCGGGCTTCAGCGGAACGGGAGGACAGTGGCATATACGCCACACGCGCGCCTTCCTTTGCCGGAGACGCCGCACTCTCGATCATGCCGGAAACGGGCTCCTTGAGCGCCACATCGACCGTCTTCGCGCGGCTGACGCTCTTCGACGACAAGTCCAGGTTTTCAACCGCCAAAAAGCATTGCGCCGCGAGCAGCGAGTACTCGCGAATGTGCTGCGCCGGCTGATCCGGCAGCTCGCTCGCGCGAAGAAACTCTCGGCCCGCAAGTCGCATGTAGTGGTCGTACTCATCCATGCGCCCCAGCTGCCGCGCGCACATGGCCGCTTGCCGGTACGCCACGCCCGCTCGCTGCGGCACCTTGCCTTCGAGCGATCTCGCCTCGTTTAAAAAGATCTCCAGGGCTTCTCCGAATTCGCCCATCGCATACAGTTCCATCCCCTGGTGAAATCCAGGTGCTGCATGTTCGATCACGAGTTCACCCCGCGCTTTCTTCGCCGTATCCTCAAAATTCATTTGCGCACAAATCGCCTGTTCGAGCCGATCATACGGGATCCCGCACCTGCACACAACGGAGAAGACGCCCAATTGTTCAACGATGTGTGAACATCAGGGATGAGGTTCCAGCACACGTGCGAGCGCTTGGCCGCGCACCCACGCGCCGCGGACGGGATCGCGCACCCACAGCCGAAGCCAACCGCCCTCCACCTTCCGCCGAAAGGGCTCATCCTCGCGCAGCAGGCGCCTCACGGCCTCCTCCGGCGCCTCAATGACCACGGTGAGGCGCAGCGGTCGGTGATAGAGGTGCAAGTCGTCGCTCGCCACCGACTGCCACGGCAGCCCCGGCAGCAAATCGCTCCCGTTACCCTGCATCACGCCGATCCCGGCCGTCACCGTCATCGTCGGCTTGCCGCCGGCGCCGTGCACGTGAGGCGCGACCGTTGACGCATAGTATTGGAGATTGATCCACTGCGCGACGGTCACGGGCCCGTCCACGATGGCGCGCAGAAGACGAAGATCGGGGTCCTCCCGGAAGTCGTAGCTGTGCAGGAACGAGTCTCCGGCCTCCGGTCTCGCCAAGTCGCGAAACATCCCCACCCAAAACACCCGATTTCCGGCGAGCCCCCACTCCGGGCGCACTTCGGACCAATCGTGCGCGCGCCTATTCGCTTCCGACAGCGCCGGCCGCGCTGCGGGTAGCGTCAGGCAGCGCTCCCGTCTCGCCTGCTCACAGGCTCGCATCGCGTCCTTTCGCAGCGCCTCGAACGCCCGAAGCGCGTCGCCCGACAGCGCCGGCACGTCCAACCACGCGATCTCGTCCGTCGTCGTCACGTGCACAGCCGCCACGAACTGCGTCGATTCAGGAATCCGGATGCCGTGATGTTCGGCCAAGCGGGATCGCACGTCGCGTCGGTTCAGAAGTGCGGCAAAGGCGCGCGCATTCGCCCTCCCGGAGGCTCCCCCGCACGCACCGCAGTCGAACGCGGCGCCGTGCGCCTGATTCTCGACACGCGCCTCGTGCCCGCACACCACGACAATCGGCGCAAAGCGCGTAAGCCCAATCGACCGAAGCAAGTCAGCCGCCCTATCGGCCAGGTCCTCGGCTGAGGGCCCCATCCCTTCAGCGCCCGGGGCCTCATGAGCCTCGATGGCCCAGCTCGTCTTCGGGACCGGCGCTACGCGACGCCATCCTCTGCCGAGCGCGGCGCGAACGCGCGGGACCATCAAGACAAGCGCACCCATGCCGAGCCAAGGGCTCGACACCTCCGGCAGTGCCAGCGAAGCCACGCTATTCTGCTTCGCCGTTTTGAAGCTCTTGGTCGCGGCGCGCAAGCCCCCGCGCAACGCGCGGTAGGTGCGCATCTCCCCCGCGTGCAACGGCTCTTCGCGCAGCTCTGCGACCGGCTCCACGATGGCCGGACAACTCGGATGCGCGTACGCATTGTCGAGCGATCTCGTCCACACGGGCAGATTGAAAAACCCCGCGCAGCCAAACGTCTGGTACGGCCCGACCTGTTCCAGATGACGGCGCATCTTCTCGGAGCGCACATCGATGCAGAAGAGCAGTTGCGCAACAGGCGCGTCGCAGGCGCGCGGCCCGCCGCCCTGCAGGGCCATCAGCTCGGCCTCGAGCGTCTCCTCCCAGGCTTCGAGCCATACGGCGTATCGATCCACGACGAGATACCGGTGCACGGCGAGAAGCAGATCCGGCCCCGCCGCGTGATTCAGGCGCCGCAGCATCTGCTCGGCGCTTTCGGCCAGCCCTGCGAGATTCGGATGCGGAAGGAACGAGCGCCGAGCACCGCCCGCGATGGCCCATTCGAGGAGCACGCGCACCGCCAGGAACTCGCGCAGGCGCTCCTCCTCCCGCCCCTCCGCCCGGCCGAAGTAGCGGAGCGCGCCCACAAAACCAGGAAAGCGAAGGAAGTGAACGCGAAAGTAGTCCGCGGCAAACTCCGGATCCACCGCGAAGTGCGCGAGTCCAAAGGCGAGCGCGTCGTCCACGGCGTTGGGCATCTCCTGCACGCGGCGTCTCTCCTCGCGGCGGAGCGCCGGATCGCGCTCGGCGAGCGCCCGGACTGAGCTGTAGAGGCCCTCCTCTCGCCGCGGCATGGCCCACGCCGACTGACCGCGGTCCAGGTAGAGCTTCAGATAGCGAATCGTCAGCGCGTCCACCCGTTCGCGCTCCTCGTCGGACGGAAGCGCAAAGCGAAGCGCCTCGTCCGGCAAGTTCGGCGCGGAAGCCGCCTGAACGGCCAGGGCCATGGCGGCGGGCGAGATGTCGGGCGCTTCTTCCGCCTCGTGCGTGAGTGCCTCCTGCAGCGCTGCGAACGGTTCCCGAAGATGCTCCGGCACGGCATGTTCCAGGTACTCTTTCATACGCACCTCGAGCGTCCTTGGATCAATTTCGCCGCGTCGCATCGCGTCGAAAAACACCGACATCGAAGGATACAGGCGCACGCCGCTTTGCGCCTGCAGTTTGCGCATCGCCGTCTGGAACGGCAGGCCCTCGAGCGCCGGCCACGGATGTCGAGCGATAAAGGTCGAAATGGGCCACTGCACCGCGGTCACGTCCGCCGCGAGGCGAGCGGCGGCCGCGGCGGTCGAGGACGTGACTTGTCCGCTGGTCGCCGGTTGGGCCATATGCGTCATCTGAGCATCGCCTCCTGGATCAACGCTTGCAAAGCTTCCGGTTGGGCTTCCATCGCTTGAGCGCGCGGTTCCGTTATGTGAACCAGCCAGGCGTACGCGCGCACGGATGTCTCGCGATCCGGCCGAGCCCGCCACCAGACCATCGCACCGCCCTGCAGTGCGATGAGAAGCGTCGCGACCAGCGCCCACCAGGGCGAGATCGCCTGGACGGATACGCCGAAGTGCACCAGTGCGCCGATGAGCACGGCGCGGAGCGCTTCCGCGGCCCCGACCATCGCGGCGAGTCCGATGAGCGCGAGCCACCTGCCGCTCGCGAGACTGGCAATGCGGCCGATCCCGACGGCGCAGCACGCAGCGAGCATGAAGCCGGTGAACAGCCGCGGGCCGCTCGACGCGTCGGGCAAGACGTACGCGACGAGGCACAGCGCGCCGACCGCGACGCCAAGCGCCTGGGGGCCGCGGCCCGTCTCAGGAGAGACCAAAGCCTCCGATGGGCTGGGAACGGCGCCGCCGGATCGCAGGAAGAGGACGGCCTTGAAAACGCCGTGCATGACGAGGTGACAGACGGCGAGCGCGTACGCATGAAGGGCGCATTCCATGAGCATGAGGCCCATCTGTGCCATGGTGGACGAGATCAGCTGACGCTTGTAATCCGTCTGCACCATCTGGCCGCCGGTGCCGACGAGGACGCTCGACCACGCGAACGCGAGGAGAAGCACAGCCGGCACCAAGCCGGCCGCCTGCATGACCGGCGCGAATCGGGTCAGGAGCAGCCCGCCTGCGTTGACGAGGCCGGCGTGCATCAGCGCGGACACGGGCGTGGGTGTGACGGCGGACTCGAGCAGCCACCGCCCAAACGGCCAGTTGCCGGCCTGCGCGAGCGCCACGGCGGCGAGCAGGACACCCGCCCACAGGGCCTCTTCCTTCCGATGCGCGAGCGCGGTGATCCCCTGAGCAAGGGACTCGGGGTGTAGGGCCATGAGCCAGGCGCAAATCGCCAGAACGCCAAGGATACTCGGCGCGAGCCGCCAGCAAGCGGCCCTCGTGGCGGATCGGACAGCGCGGCTGCGGCGCGGAAGCGAGATCAGGCGGATGAGCCCGAGATTCATCAAGAGCCAACACAGGGCGAACGCCCAAGCGGTTTGGACCAGCCACGTGGCACTCGCAAACGCCATGGCCCAGGTCATCCAGAGGAAATAAGCGCCGTATCGCTCGTCTCCCGCCAGATGGCGCGCGGCAAACCCCTGCACGACCAGCCCGAGCGCCCCGATGTAGGACGCCACCAAGAACCCAAGGCGAGCAAAGGGAAAGGGCTCATGTGGCGCGGTCAAAGCCACGGCGAAACCCGCTACGGACGCGAGGAAAGCCATGAAGACGGCGACAAAGTGTGCTCGCAACCGGGGTGAAGGCTCACGCTGTTTGACAACCGAGGCGCCCGATACGAGCGCGAGCAGCCAGCATCCCCCCCACAGCCATGCGATCTCGACGGCCAGATGGTCCATGTACATGCAGATCCTCCTGATGGGCGCGACGACGTCGCGCAAATTCGACATGAAGATGAAAAAACCGGCGCGCCCAAAGGTGGAGAATACCTCAACCTTTGAGTCACGCCGGTTTTTCGTCAACGAACGCCGCTGAACAAACTCCCGGTTTGTACCAAGGGCAGGCGCGCCTCGCCGACCCCTTGTCAGAGGCCTAGCGCTTCACGCACTGCGCCTGATCTTATGCGTATGATCCGCCTGACATGATTCACACACGCACCGCGTGCGCCACAGGGTGCGCACCTTGATGAGCGAAACGTTGCGTATCCATACGTTGCGTATCCATCTGCATGCGAACGCCGAGGTCCACGCCGTCAAGCGTCGCGACCGGCATCCACCACTTCGCGCGGCTCCTGGAATTCGCCGGACGATAGCTTGCGCTCCAAATCTTCATAGAGCCGAAAGACCATGATGCGCTCACCCGTGCGCGTGCTGAGATCTGTGAAGAAGCTCTTCACTTCTTCCCCCGTGATGCGGCGGATGATCTCTTTCAGGTCCTCGACGCCCGACTCCACCAAACTGGTGCGCGTGCGCTTCACGGACAGCATCCCTTCTCGCGTCTCGCACAGGGCGTACTCAGCAGAAGAAAGAATGCCATGCAAAGAAACGACAATCATGTCTCGCAAGATATCCGTCTTGACCGAGACCGAGCCACGCCCCAGATAATCCTTTTCCCACTTGGTGAGAGCGTTGCTGATGTCAGCCTCGATGCAGCCCTTGAGCTTGGATGCTGTCATCTCTCTCTCCCTCTGCCGCCACCGCTGCACGGCCTCGCGCTGGACATCCGTGCATATTGTAACAAGCGAACGCCGGAAGCGACAAGAGGAACACGGGGAGATGAATAAAGGAATGCGTTTTCAAGTTTTCGAAATCCGTCAAAATTCTTTAGATGGGATACTGCCGGCGTTCGCGCTGGATGGAGATCCACTTCAGCGTCGTAAACTCTTCGAGGCCCCACTCGCCGTTGTATCGCCCCACGCCGGACGCCTTTTCACCCCCGAAGGCCACGAGTGGCTCGTCGTTCACCGTCCCATCGTTCACGTGAAACATCCCCGTCTCGACACGCATCGCGACGCGCAAACCGCGCTCCACATCGCGCGTGATGACCGCGCCCGTCAGGCCGTAATCGCTGTTGTTCGCCACGCGCACGGCCTCGTCCTCGTCCTCCACCTTCATGACCGCCACCACAGGGCCGAACATCTCGTCCCGCGCGCACGCCATGTCTTCGCGCACATCGGCCAAGACAACGGGCCCCACCACGTTGCCGTCCACCGGCCCGCGATAGGCGGCGCGCGCGCCTTGCTCGATACTCGCTTCGACCACCTGGATCAGCCGATCAACCTGGCGCCGGTTGATGAGCGGCCCAATGACCGTCTGCGGATCCCGCGGATCACCCACCTTGAGCTTCGAGACGCGATCGACGAACTTCTCCAAGAACGCATCATACACGTCCTTCACGGCGATCACGCGGTTGGCACACATGCAGATCTGACCCTGATGCGTAAACCGGCTGAACACCGCGGCATCCACGGCGAGATCGAGATCCGCGTCTTCGAGAACGATGAGGGCACTGTTCCCGCCCAGTTCAAGCGTCACGCGCTTCAGGTGCCGGCCCGCCACCTCTGCAATGTGCCGGCCGACCGCGGTCGATCCCGTGAACGAGATGATCCTGGGAATCGGATGTTCGAGAAACGCGTCGCCGATCTCCTGGACGTCGGCCACGACGATGTTGACGAGGCCGCGCGGGACGCCCGCTTCTTCAAACACCTTGGCGAGCAGCGTGCCGCCGGTGAGCGCGGCCTCCTCATGCGGCTTGAGCACCACGCCGTTTCCGCACGCCACCGCGGGCGCGAGAGCGCGCATGGACAAGCACATTGGAAAGTTGAACGGGCTCAAGATCCCGACGACGCCCGCGGGCAAGCGCAGGAGCCGATTCTCCTTGCCGGGGATGGTCGCCGGAAGCAGCCGCCCTTCCATGCGGAGCGGATAGGTGGCGGCCTCGCGCAGGAAGTTTTTCACGAGCTCGAACTCGATGGCCGCTTTGATGTAGGTGCCGCCGATCTCGTCCGCGACCAGTTGGATGATGTCGTCTCGGTAACCCTCCCAAATCCGCAGCGCCTTTTCCATCACCGCCTGACGTTCAAACGGATTCACCTGGGCCCAGACCGTCTGCGCTTCGGCCGCGGCGCGATACGCCTCGTCGATGTCCTCGATGGACGCCAAACGAATTTCGGCCACGAGTGAACCATCGAACGGATTCAAATTCTGATAGACGCGCGAGCTTCGCCCGTCGCGCCACTCGCCGGCGATGTATTGGTGAGCAAGCTGTCTGCGATCCAACATCGGTGAGCCTCCCTCATCCTGCATCGTGTAGGCTATCGGCGTACGAGCGTAGTAAACAACACTTGCGGATGGACGACTATACCGTCGTTCCGATATGCAGAATCCCATCAAGTTTTCGTATTTCCGGCCGTTGCAAGAAATTGTGCGGTTTGCTGGCCTCGTTGGGCGTCTACGAAGAGTAGGATGACAAAGCTGATTAAAATGACCCCTGCGTCTAGCAAAACCGCACCGCTCCAATTACCCATGGCATCTCGAAGTGTGCCTCCCAATGCTGGAGATAGAACCGCACCCGTTTCTCCGAATAAATTTAACATTCCGAATGCTGAGCCCCGCTGCGAGGGCTGGGCGATTTCGGACACCATGGCGTGCATAATAGGTTGCAGTGCATTAAAGAACAAGCTGGTGATAAACAGGAGACACCCCATCAATATAGCCGATTTTCCGCCAAGGTAGAGATAGATGCCGAAACCAGCTGTAAGAAGTCCCTGTATTAATGTAAAAATAACCAATATTCTCTTTCTTCCGAATCCTTTTACATTTAAGCGGTCAGCCAGCCATCCTCCAACAGGATAACCTACCACTCCTGCGACGGCATTAAATGTCGCTGTGAGAGCGGCTTTTAGAAACGTGGAGTGTGCTGAATCCTCTACAATGGCTACAGACCAGAAGCCAAAGAACCACAAATTCCACAACACCGCTATGCCAGCAACGTTAATGTACATTAAGTCCTTGTTTTTCACTATGGCGCTTAGTTCCCTTCCCTTGCTAAAGTAGGCGAACAATATGAGCCCCACCGCAAAGACAAGTTCAAGTAGTGTAGTCAACCAGCTGGGAAGGCCGACGCGATCGGCTACGATAAACACTGCCATAATTAGTATGAAGAATACAACAGTGTATCGCCCTACCCCAAGGAACGCCTTTGATAATTGTGGTAAGGCCTCTCTTCTAAACAGGAATGCGCTAATAATTCCCCACAGTACTGTGCAACCCCCTAGTACAAACAGAGGCATCTTCCATCCGTGAAGAGTTCCAAACACATCATTGCCCCAATGGATAAGATATGGCGGTAAAATTGAGGCTGCGGTCATACCAAGTGAAAGTCCCACAATTGCTACGCCGAGCCCAAGACTAAGTTTCTCGGGGGGTGTTACCTCAGAAATTAGCGTCCGATCGTTCGCATAATACATGCCTTCACCGAGGCCCGTTAGGACTCTTAAGATCACAAAGCCAATCAGGCTCGCAAAAAATCCGTTAATGATTGTGGCCAAGCCTGCCCATATCAAACTTAGGACGATGACCGTTCGATGCCCATATCGATCTCCAAAATAACCTCCAGGGAACTGGGTCAACATGTACGCTGTAAAGAATACACTTCCGATTAACCCTCCAAGCGCATATGGGTGTGCAGAGGACATCATGAAGGAGACTTTGTTTTGTATCATCCATGTGACGACAGGCCCCGAAATTGCTCGATCCGCTCCACTCACCATCCACGCAATTAGCAATAGGAACCAAATAGTTTGATATCGACTCTTAGTTGTGATTGTTCTCATAATCGTAGCCTCCGTACTTTCATTTTTCTAATTTACATTTCTTCTATCATCACATTGAGTACGGCCGAACGCCCGTCTCTAACTGCCTCGAATGCTTGAGATAGTCGCATGTGGAGCTCATCTCGGTGGTCCACTTTAGCTATATAGACACCATCCACCAGGCTTGCTACACGCTCGAGTGCAAAATCGCCGGTAAACTCTACATGAAACGCGCCGGATGCGTTAGCACAGCCATGTGGGTAAACAGCGAGTGTTGATAGTTTTGGAGATTTCCACCCTCCATTATTATAAATTACTGTTAGAAAAGGGGCATTATACAGTCTGGACATTATTTGAACTGCTACTGGTTCACTAAAGATAAACGATCCATCTCCAGTTAGCGCCACAACTGTCTTATCCGGATTCTCTAATTTAATCCCAACAGCTGCTCCTCCATGCCATCCCAGGGAACTGGCGCCGCTTCCGTAGAACTGTCCCGGCGTACGAGGGTTTAAATGCCGCCAGACGGTTCGATAGTTGGATATAGTCTCATTTACTATAATGGTATTTTCATCTATAAACTCGCTTATTAGGGAAGTGAGATATGCAGCAGTGATTTTCGACGATTCGGACGTGCCATCTTGAGTCCACTGATCACGAACACTTGAAGAGCGAGCCCTAATAGATGCTCTCCTGGACTCAATCCTGTCATGATCCAGTTCTACATTGTCTATTTCATCCAACAACTGACTCAATACTAGCCTTGATTCGGCTTGAACGAACTTGACACCGGAGTAGTACCATACTGGTATTGTTGTTTTAATAGGGTCGATATCTATCCAAAACACGTTCGTTTTAGGCTCTACCTTAGTTACTTGAGGCATCCAAGGAATGTCACAATCCAGAACCAGAATGAAATCGGCTTCCTCAACGACGTAATTCCGTTCGATGAAGTCCTCGTAGCCAATGTGCATCGGGTGGTTGGTTGGAAAATTAGCGTAATACGGTCCAGCTTCCATGACAGGTACAGCGATTTTTTCACTGAGCTGAACAAGATTTGATACTGCGTCCACGTTTCGCCCCAGATAACTTGTTATTATTAGTGGCATTTTAGCCTCAACCAAATGATGGGCAATTTGTTTCGCCACGTTCTGATCCAAAGCACCGAGCGAGGCAGGAAAAATCGCTCTCTTCACCTCCGGTAGTGGAACCCACTCGTCGGTCATAATGTCCCTGGGGATCATCATGTACACGGGCCCCGACGGAGAAGAGCAGGCAATCTGCGCAGCCCGCTTCACAATTAAGTCTATATTCTTGCCGCTGTGCACATCGTAACTCCATTTTGTATACTCTCGTACTATACTTCTCTGATCAGAAATGTCTTGTAAGTAATGGATGAATTCATTTCGTGATGCTGCCATTTCTCCGTCAACCGTTACCGGACTGGCACCCGCAATTATCAATATTGGAACCCGCCCGCGCATCGCATTATGCAGCGCGCCTCCCAGGTTCTGTGTACCGACGTCGACGTGGACTAACACCACCTGTAACTTCCCTGTGACCTGTGCCCTACCGTGGGCAGCGCTCAGTGCCGCCATCTCGTGCGGGCATATTATGATTTCCGGAACCCTTTTTCCTTTCGATTTGAGCTTCGCCAAGGACTCAATCAGTGGCGGATGATCACTCCCGAGGTTGGCGAAGATGTAATCCACCCCGAGTTCAGATAAGGTGAGAAGTAGTCCGTCTGCAGCCGTCAAAGCATACCCATTGTTGCTCATGGCGCGCCTCCTTGTAAGCGTATTCACGGTGATGACCGTATCGTATAATGGTGGCGAGCATCGAACAATGGACGATAATCTATGCCAGCTATGCTGTTGTTGTATGCATAGGAGGGGAGGCTCATGGATCTCCGGTTGTTTAAGTACTTTGTACGGGTTGCCGAACTGCAAAGTTTTACAAAGGCTGCCGAGGACCTGGGCGTTACACAGCCGACCCTCAGTAAGCAGATTCAAATGCTAGAGGAGTATGTGGGTGTAGCACTTTTCACGCGGTCTAGTCGGTCAGTGCGACTCACTCCAGCGGGAGACAGAATGCTCGAGCATGCGAAGCAAATTCTAGGCTATGTCGAAAGTGCTATTGAAGACGTACGGCTGGCTGATGTGCATGATAAGGGTACACTGCGCGTAGGATGTTCTGGTAACCACATACTGGTTCAAGTCCTCGCCGTCTACAGTTCGCAACATCCTAATGTGGAGGTCCTCGTTTACGATCAGCGCTCTCAACAGACGATAGAAGGAGTGCTTTCTGGAAGCCTTGATATAGGAGTCATCTTTTATACGCATGAAGATAGTCGCCTTGAATTCAGACCACTTTTTGAAGAGGAATTTTACGTCGTGGTCCGACAAGATTCACCTATCGTTGAATGCGAATCACTGTCTGTCTTCGACCTTCCGGAGTTACCATTAGTACTTTTCCCAAGTCATTTCTTAATTCGGAGGTTCATAGACGAATTCTGTGCGGCCTACGGAGTAACGCTGCATCCCAAGCTTCAACTCTCTAGCCTGGAATCGCAACGCGAACTACTTGAACACGGAAACGTTGCCACCATATTGACTAAATCTTATCTAAATCTAATCAATGATCCCAGTCTAAGGGCCATACGCGTGAAAGAAGGACATCCGCGCAGGTGGGTTGCATTAGTTCACCCAAAAAACGCTCAACTGACCTATATACAGAGGGATTTTATTGAGCTGGCTTTGAAAACTCTTCGATCACCGCAGTGAAATCCCATAATTCAGACTCGCATGAAAAATGCATTCGCCGGCCCGCCTCGGATCATGTGGAGCCGGCGAATGCATCAGCAACTTGCGAGTTCGGGTTATGCATGGTGGAGGCGACGGGAATCGAACCCGCGTCCGAAGACCTCGCCACATGTACATCTACGGGCGTAGATCGTCTACTGAAGTCCCTGTGACCCGCGGACGATCACGCTGGTTCACAGGCAAGTTCGCTTATATCTCGCGGCGTCCCCGCGAACGAAGGACGTCGCCAGCCTGCTCAGATGACGTTACGCGATGCGCACAGGCAACGCATTGCGCAACGGTCCCGCTGGATTAAGCAGCGAGAGCGAGCTTGTTTTGAGTGGTAAAGCGATTCGCTTTGCCAGTTAAATTTAGACCTGCGTGCATAACGTGGTCGCAGCCCCACGGCCCGCCGTACATGCTCGAACAGTCCCCGTCGAATCCAAAACGCCCCCGCGTTTTGGTGACAGCCGTTCGGCATGCCTCAAGCGAATCGCACTCATTTTCAACGACACTCCATCATTATACTCGGTTCCTCAAACGCGTCAACCGGTTTCCATCACATCCCAGACCACGCGTTCGTCGGCTGCGCCTGCGCTATTCGCCCCTCGTGCGCGCCCTGAGCGCCCGCTGAATCTCGCGATTCGCATCGCGCTCCTTCGCGGCTTCGCGCTTGTCGTACAGCTTCTTGCCCTTCGCGAGCGCCAGCTCGACCTTCGCCCAGCCGTCCTTGATGTAGATCTTCGTCGGGACCAGCGTCACGCCGCGCTGCCGAACGGAACCGTACAGATGGCTGATTTCCTTCTTGTGCAGGAGGCACTTGCGCGGACGAAGCGGATCGTGATTGAATCGATTGCCCTGCTCGTAGGGCGCGATGTGCATGTTGTAGATAAACACCTCTCCGTCGTCCACGCGCGCGTACGCATCGCGCAAGCTCACGGAACCTTTGCGAATGGACTTGATCTCCGTGCCCGTGAGCACCAGCCCCGCCTCGTACGTCTCCTCAATGAAATAGTCGTGATACGCCTTGCGGTTTTGCGCAATCACTCGAATGCCTTCCGATCTCGCCATCCTTCGTCACTCCGATGTGTACAGGGCGCGATGGCGCGCCGGCGAGTGAGCTTACGCCGTTGCCGGTGCGGCGTACGGCTCACCGCTTCCGCTTGCGCGCATCGCGCTTACTCGATTTTCCTGACTGCGACGTCCGCTTCGCGCCGGTCCTCTCGCCTTGGCGAGAGGCTTTGCCCCTGCGCCTGCCCGTCGTCGCGCGTTCCTCGGACTCCCACGTCGGCCACGTGCGATAGCCGCCGCGGCGCGTGGAAGCTGGTTCCGAGCGATCTCCAGCCGCTCGTTGGGGCTTCGCCCCGTTCGGCTGACCCGAAGCGCGATCATGCCGCGCCCGCTTCCCACGCCGGTCTCTCGGATCGGGATACTCTTCATCCCAGGCATCGTACGGCAACTCATGGGCCAATAGGTCTGCCGGGCGCGCGGAACGCTCCTCCTCGCCGTCGTCCCAATCGGACGCGCGCACGCCCGCGCGTCCGTGCGCCTTCGCACGCCGGCCTGCGCGCTCGCGGGTGTCGCTGCGATCCCGCCGTCCGCCGCCACGGGCCGAAGCTTCTTTGCGGCGCTTCTCAGACTCTCGGCGCGCCTTCGGCGTCAGATCCTCATCATACACGATGGCGCCCGGTCCTTCACCGCCGACGTAGGTGGCTTCTCGCAGGTGCTCGACGAGGCCAAAGTCGATGCGCAAGTCCTCCTTCACGGCGCGGATGACCACCACGCGGACGGGATCGCCGATGCGAAACACCCGGCGCGTTCGCTCGCCAATGAGCGCCATTTGCCGCTCGTTCAGCACGTAGTAGTCGTCGGCGAGCTCGCTGATGTGGATGAGCCCTTCGACGCCGTTCTCGAGCTGCACAAACAGGCCGAAGGGGACGACCCCGGAGATGATGCCGTCAAATTCCTCATCGATGTGACCCTGCATATACTCGACCATCTTCAGCTGGTCGACTTCGCGCTCCGCTTCCTGGGCGATGCGCTCTCGCTCGCTCGAGTGGCGGCTCGCCTCCGCGACAAACTCGCGCAGCTTTTCTTCCCTCTGCGGGGAGAGCGTGCCTCGCGTCAAGACCTCGCGGATGATCCGGTGAATCGCGAGGTCCGGATAACGGCGAATGGGCGACGTGAAGTGCGTGTAATACTCCGCCGCAAGTCCGAAGTGGCCTGTGCACTCGGGGCGGTACTTCGCCTGCTGCATCGAGCGCAGCATCACCATGGAGATCATCCGCGCTTCGCGCTTACCCTCGACCTCGTTCAGGACTTCCTGGAGCGCCCTCGGGTGCACCTTGCCCCCAGCCGAGCCCTTCACGTGATAGCCAAAGTTGTGGAGGAACAGATTCAGGTGGATCATTTTGTCCGGGTCCGGATCGTCGTGCACGCGGTAAATGAACGGCACGCCGAGCCAGTGGAAGTGTTCGGCCACCGTCTCGTTGGCCGCGAGCATGAACTCCTCGATGATGCGCTCGGCGATGGAGCGCGGCCGCGGCTCAATCGACGTCGGTTCGCCGAGGTCATTCACGCGCACCTTGATTTCGTCGAAATCGAAATCGATCGCGCCGCGCCGCATGCGCTTTTCGCGCAAAATGAGCGCCAATTCGCGCATCAGCTCGAACATCGGCACAAGCGGGGCGTAACGCGCCCTCAGCGCTTCGTCGCCGTCCTCAAGGATCTGGCGCACATGGTTGTAGGTCATGCGCTCCGCCGTGCGGATGACGCTTGGCACGATTTCGTGCGAGACGACGCGCCCCTGACCATCGATTTCCATGATGCACGACATCGTCAGCCGATCGACCTTGGGGTTCAGCGAACAGATCTGATTGGACAGGCGCTGGGGCAACATGGGAATGACGCGGTCCACCAGATACACGCTGGTGCCGCGCCGAAAGGCCTCTCGGTCGAGCGCGCTCATCTCTTTCACGTAGTAACCGACGTCCGCGATGTGGACGCCGAGCTCGTAGTGGCCATTTTCCAGGCGCTTCACGTGCACCGCGTCGTCCAGGTCCTTCGCGTCGTCCCCGTCGATGGTCACAATGGCCTCGTCGCGAAAGTCCTTTCTCCGCGCGATCTCGTCGGGATCGATCTCGAGCGGGATGCGCTCGGCCTCTGCGAGCACGTCCTCGGGGAACGACTCGGGAAGGCGGTATTTTCGCACAATGGCCAAAATGTCGACGCCGGGCTCGTCCGGGTAGCCGAGGACCTCGACCACGCGGCCGACGGGGCCGTGGGTGGCCGTGGGGTACGACGTCAGCTCCACGACGACGACTTGGCCGTCATGTGCGCCGCCCACGCCATCCATGGGCACAAACACGTCTTCCGGGAACCGCTTGTCCAGCGGCGTGACGAACGCGTGCTGGGCGTAGAGCGCAATTTGACCGACGATTCGGTCGTTGCCGCGCTCAAGGATTTTCACGATCTCGCCCTCGCGGTGGGCGTGCGCGCCCTTGCCGCCGCGGTCTTCGCGCAGTCGAACGAGCACGCGATCTCCGCTCATCGCGCCGTTCAGCGCCGATTGCGGGATGTAGATGTCGGCCTCCATTTGGTCCTCGGGGACCACGAAGCCGTAGCCGCGCGCCTTTAACTGAAGCCTCCCGGCAATAAAGTTCATTTGCTCCGGCAGCGCGTACCGGTTATTTTTGGTGCGGACGAGGTCTCCCGCGTCCTCCAACTCATTCAATAGGCGCACAAACGCGCGGAAGTCCGCCGCGCTTGTGACGCCAAGCTGGTCACACAACTCCTGGACCGTGCTCGGCTTATACGCCTCCGAACGCATGTATTCAAGCAGTCGCTCTCTCCACAAGAAGGCTTCACTCCATCGTTCTTCCACCGAGTGCACCGGATGGGCCCGCGTGCGTTGCTACTAGTATGAACCCAAACGGTCGAGATCGCCACAAAAGGAAGAAGAAATTTGCGCCGCGGGGCGGTGCATCGGTGGTTCAGACCCACGTCTTCGCCCGTCGTTTGTGGAGAAAGAGGGAACACACGACGAGCAAGATGGCGAGGGCGACGAGCATCCAGAACGATCCGGCGAAGTTGCCCGTGGCGTCCTTGATGGCTCCGGCCAGGATGGGGACGACCCCGGAGATGATGTAGCCGCCGCACTGCATCATGGCCGTCCACCGGCTCGCGTCCTCGCCGTTCGTGGTCTCGTCGAGCGGCAGAATGAGCAGGATGGGAAAGAGCCCGCCCAGGCCTACGCCGAGCAGCGCGTCCGCCAGCCAGGCGCTCCACGCGCCAAGCGGCAGCGCGCAGACGATGAGGCCTGCCGCGGTGAACGACGCGCATGCCACGAGCCATGGCGCCCGGTTTTGCGCCCGGCTCATCGCCATGGGCAAGACGAGGCTCGCGAACATCTGAATGAGCGCAAACACGGTGAGGACCACGCCTGCGCCACTCGCGGAGTAGCCCGTCTCCTCGGCGCGGGGCGCGAGCCACGTGGTGGTTGAGTAGTAGATGCCGGACTGCAGCCCGAATGCAGCGAGCAAGAGCCATGCACGGCCGGATCGCCAGGGCGAAACCGATCCCGCGCCCTGGCCGGCGCCCGGTGGTTGTTCTGGCGCTTCGCCCGCGCGCGGCGCACGGCGGAGGATGGGCAGCCAAGCCGCGAGCCCCAACACCGCGAGCGCCGTCCATGCGCCGAGCGACGCCTGCCAGGCGCCAAACGCCTGCGCAAGGGGAATGGAAAGCGCGGCGCTGGCGAGGGCGCCGAGGCCGATCCCGACGGAGTACAGGCCGATCACGCTCGGCGCGCGATCGCCAAAATGATGCTTGATGAAGCCCGAAAGAAGCGGTCCGCAGACCGCGATGCCCACGCCCGCCGCAAATGCGGAGACGAGCAAGAGCCAGGAGGCATGCGCGAAGAACCGCACAAGCGTCGCCGCGCCGACGAGGGCCACGCACGCGAGAATCGCGCGATTCATGCCGAGCCTGGACGCGACGGCGCCGGTCAGCGGCGCGAAGATGCCCATGCAAAACACGGGAATGGAGGTGAGCAGGCTGACCTCGGCCGCGTTCATGTGGAGCGCGTGCTGAATGGTCAGCACGAGCGGTCCAATGGACGTGATGGGCGGCCGGAGATCGAGCGACACCACGAACACCGCCAGCGCCAACAGCCAAAGCGCCTTCCCCATGCGCATACCCTCCCATCTCATGAAGCGCAAAAAAGAGCCCTTCTGCGCTGTGTAGGGACCGCAGAAGAGCACCGCACAAACCGTGGCCTGGGCGCGCCGCGGAGTGCCAAACGTCTCGCACCCCGCAAACGCGCCGTGGTCAGTGCACGTTGTAATGGTACATCACCGCGATGAGCCCGGTCACCAAAAAGAGCAGGATGGCGAGCACCACGGTCACGCGAGCCAGGAGCGAATCCATCCCCTTCGGGCGGCGGTTCGAAAACTGGTTGGCACCGCCCGTGATGACGCCCGACAGGCCCGCGCTTCTCCCCGACTGGAGCAGGATGACAAGCACGAGCAAGGCACAGAGCGCCACGAGGGCAATCTTGGCCGCCAGCATCATGGTCTTGTCACCTCCGCTCCCCAAATCCCAAACTTAGTCTAGCACGGCTGTCAACCTTGCACAAACGCGCCGCGCCCGGCGTACGCCGCGGCCTGGCCCAGCTCTTCCTCGATGCGCAGCAGCTGATTGTACTTCGCCACGCGATCCGTCCGGCTCGGCGCGCCCGTCTTGATCTGGCCCGTGTTCAGGGCGACCGCGATGTCGGCGATGGTCGTGTCCTCGCTCTCGCCGGAACGGTGCGAGATGATCGCGGTGTAGCGGTTTTTCTTCGCAAGTTCCACCGCGGCGAACGTCTCGGTCAGCGTGCCAATTTGGTTGACCTTCACGAGAATCGAGTTGCCGACGCCGCGCTCGATGCCCTGGCTCAGCCGCTCCACGTTGGTCACAAACAAGTCGTCGCCCACGAGTTGCACCTTACCGCCGAGCGCCGACGTGAGGCTCTTCCACCCGTCCCAGTCGTCCTCCGCGAGCCCATCCTCGATGGACAGGATGGGATACTTCGCGAGCAGTCCTTCGTAGTAATGGATGAGTTCGTCGGCCGATCGCGTCACGCCCTCGCCCTCGAAATGGTACTGGCCGTCCTTGTACAACTCGGTCGAGGCGATGTCGAGCGCGATGGACGCCTGTTCGCCCGGCTTGTACCCCGCCTTCTCGATGGCCTCCACGATGACCTGAATCGCTTCCTCGTTCGTCTTGAGGTTCGGCGCAAATCCGCCCTCGTCGCCGACCGTCGTCGAGAGCCCCTTGTCCGCGAGCACCTTCTTCAGGCTATGGAAGATCTCCGCCCCCATGCGCAGCGCCTCGCGAAACGTCGGCGCGCCGTGCGGGACCACCATGAACTCCTGGATGTCCACGGTGTTGTCCGCGTGCTTGCCGCCGTTCAGGATGTTCATCATCGGCGTCGGCAAGGTGTGCGCGTACGTGCCGCCCAGATAGCGATAAAGCGGCAGGCCCACCTCCTGCGCCGCGGCCTTCGCCACCGCGATGGACACGGCGAGAATGGCGTTCGCTCCGAGCTTGCCCTTGTTCGGCGTGCCGTCAAGCGAAAGGAGCAGGTGGTCGATCGCGATCTGATCGAGCGCGTCCTCGCCGATGATCTCCGGCGTGATGATTTCGTTCACGTTTTTGACGGCCTTCAGCACGCCCTTGCCCTGATAGCGCTCCTTGTCGCCGTCGCGCAGCTCCACGGCCTCGTGCGCGCCGGTCGATGCGCCGGACGGCACGATGGCGCGGCCCTTCGCGCCAGACTCGAGTTCCACCTCCACCTCGACCGTGGGATTGCCGCGGGAATCGAGCACCTCTCGCGCGTGTACGTCAAAGATCTCGGACATCGCCATCTCTCCTTCTCGTGAGTTCAGTGTTCAATCAAGGTCTTGCCCGTCATGGCCGCAGGCTGCTTCACCCCGAGCAAATCGAGCAGGGTCGGGGCGAGATCGGCCAACACGCCGCCCTCGCGCAGCTTCAGGCCAGGCACCGTGACGATGCACGGCACTGGATTCGTCGTGTGCGTGGTGCAAACCTCTCCCGTGTCGGGGTAGATCATCATGTCGGCGTTGCCGTGATCGGCCGTGATGATGGCGACGCCATCCATCTCCTGAATCGCGTCCATCACCGTCTTCAGGCACTCGTCGACCGCCTCGCACGCCTTGATGGCCGCCTCAAGCGAGCCTGTGTGGCCCACCATGTCTGGATTCGCGAAGTTCAGGATCATCGTGTCGATCTCGCCCGACCGAATGCGCTTGGCCGCCGCGTCCGCCACCTCGTACGCGCTCATCTCGGGCTTCAGGTCGTACGTGGCCACCTTCGGCGACGGGATGAGCACCCGCTCTTCGCCCGGGAACGGTTCCTCGCGGCCGCCGGAGAAGAAGAACGTCACGTGCGGGAACTTCTCCGTCTCCGCAATCCGCAGCTGGGTCAGGCCCGCCTTCGACACGACCTCGCCATAGGTTTCACGCGGAAAATCCGGCGGATACGCGATTTCGCTCTTCACGTCATCGCTGTACTTCGTCATCGAGACGAAGTGGATCTTCGGCGGGTTGGGGCCGCGATCGAAGCCGGTGAAGGACGGATCGGTCAGCGCGAGCGACAGTTGAATGGCCCGATCCGGCCGGAAGTTGAAGAAAATCAAGCTGTCCCCGTCTTCCACCGTGGCGAGCGGCTTGCCTTCGCCGTCGACGTGGACGATGGGCTTGACAAACTCGTCGGTCACATCCGCATCATAGCTCGCCCGCACGGCGGCCAAAACGTCGTGGGTGCGCTGCCCCTCGCCGTGCACCATGGCGTCGTACGCCTGCTTGACCCGCTCCCAGCGCTTGTCGCGGTCCATGGCGTAATAGCGGCCCATCACGGTGGCGATCACGCCCGTTTGAAGGTCGTCCATCAACTTCTGCAGATCCGCGAGGTATCCCACGCCCGTCGTCGGCGGCGTGTCGCGCCCGTCGAGAAACGCGTGCACGGCGACGCGTGGAACCTTGCGGCCCGCCGCCATGCGCAAGAGCGCGAAGAGATGATCGATGTGGCTGTGCACGCCGCCGTCCGACACGAGCCCACAGATGTGCAGGGTCTTTTTCCGCCGCACGGCCAGATCCATCGCGCGGACCAACACGTCGTTTTGGAAGAAGTCACCCTCGCGGATGGCTTTGGTGATGCGGGTCAAATCCTGATACAGGACGCGACCTGCTCCGATGTTCGAATGGCCGACCTCCGAATTGCCGAACTGGCCATCCGGCAGGCCCACCGCTTCGCCCGAGGCCTGGAGCGTGGTGTGCGGATAGCTCTCCCAGTACCGATCGAAGTTCGGCGTCTTCGCGAGGTACACCGCGTTGCCCTCGTGATGCGGGCTCAGGCCGAAGCCGTCGAGGATGATCAGCGCCACGGGACCTCGGCCGTTGGGGCGCGGCTTCCGCTCGAACGCGCTCATGCGAGCACCTCCCTGATGGCCTCGGCCATCGCGACAAACGACCCCGGATCCAGGCTTGCACCGCCCACCAGCGCACCGTCGAGATCCGACTCGCGGACGAACGATGCCACGTTGTCCGGCTTCACGCTGCCGCCGTACAGGATGCGCAGGCTTGCCGCCGCATCCGCCGACCACGTCTCGGCCACCGCCGCTCGGATGGCTTGCGCCACCTCCTCCGCATCCTCCGGCATCGCCGTCTTGCCAGAACCGATGGCCCACACCGGTTCGTACGCGACGATGGCGCTCGCCACCTCGTCGTCGCTGAGGCCGTCAAGGCCCTGCAACACCTGGCCCGTCACCACCTCGCGCGTGACGCCGTCCTCCTTCTGCGACGAGTTCTCCCCGACGCACAGGACCGGCGTCATGCCATTCGCCACAATGGCCTTTACCTTTTGATTGATGAATTGATCCGACTCGCCGAACAGCATCCGGCGCTCTGAGTGTCCAGCCAGGACGTATTTCGTCCCGAACTCGGCAAGCATGCCCGGGGCGATCTCGCCCGTATAAGCACCTTCCTTTTCTGGAAACACATTCTGAGCGCCCAACCGCACCTGCGCCGGCAGCATCACGCGCAACACGTGCAGGCACGTGTACGGTGCACAAATGGCATACTCCACCCGGCTGTCCAGCTTCTGCGACTGCTGTCCCAGGGCCTCAGCAAACGCGCGGGCTTCGGCGACGGTCTTGTACATCTTCCAGTTGCCCATGAGAAGGGGCGTCCTCGCCATCCTCGAACCTCCTCACTTGTCTTCGATCACGGCCACGCCGGGCAACGTCCGGCCCTCCAGAAACTCCAGCGACGCACCGCCCCCTGTGGAGACATGCGTCATCCGGTCCGCCACACCCGCCTGCTCCACCGCGGCCACCGAATCCCCGCCGCCGACGATGGTGGTGGCGTCGGCCTCGGCCATGGCCTCCGCGATGGCAAACGTCCCCTTCGCGAACGCGGGCATCTCGAACACGCCCATCGGGCCGTTCCAGATGACCGTCTTCGCATGGAGGATTTCGCGGCGAAACGCTTCGACGCTCGCAGGTCCAATGTCGAGCGCCATCTCATCCGGCTGAAGCTCGCTCACGAGCCGCACCGCGTGCTCGGCGTCTGGTGCAAACGCCTTGGCCGCCACCACGTCCACGGGCAGAAGAATCCGCCGGTTGGATTGCTCGGCGAGATCGAGCAAGTGGCGCGCCGTCTCTTTCGCGTCTTCCTCGACGAGCGACTTCGCCATGTCGTGGCCCTCCACCGCCAGGAACGTGTTCGCCATGCCCCCGCCGATGATGAGCGCGTCCACCTTCGGAAGCAGGTTTTCAATCACCTTGATCTTATCCGACACCTTGGCGCCCCCGATGATCGCGACAAAAGGCCGCGCAGGGTTTGCGAGCGCCTCGCCCATGATGCGGACCTCTTTCTCCATCAGAAAGCCCGCCACGCACGGCAAATAGTCTGCGATCCCGGCCGTCGACGCGTGCGCCCTGTGTGCCGAGCCAAACGCGTCGTTCACAAAGACATCGCCGAGATCGGCGAGCTGGCGGGCGAAGGCGGGATCATTCTTCTCCTCGCCGGGGTAGAAGCGCACATTCTCGAGCAACAGAATGTCGCCGTCTGTGAGCGCGGAGACCGCCTGTTCAGCCTCCTCACCGACAGCCGCCGGGCAAAACGACACGCGCCTGCCGGGCAGAAGCGACGCCAGATGGTCCGCCACCGGCGCCAACGAGTACTTGGCCTGGGGCTCTCCCTTCGGCCGCCCAAGGTGACTCATGAGAATGACCTTCGCGCCGCGGTCCGACAGGTACGTGATGGTTGGCAACGCTGCACGGATGCGCGTGTCATCCGTAATGTGGCGCGCGTCGTCCATGGGCACGTTGAAATCCACGCGCACGAGCGCGCGTTTGCCCTGCCACGCGACGTCTTCCACCGTCTTTTTTGGCACAGACATCCTCCCCACATCGAAGCGTCTCTCTCGGGTGCGCATTCGCTTGTATTGTACCAGACGCTCCCGCCTGCGTCTAAAGGCATCGCGGATCACATATACATGGCAAGAGCGAGATCGCATCGGGGGTGGCCCATCATGACCATCGGCATTATCGGGACCGGACACA
The DNA here is from genome assembly GCF_900156755.1 of Alicyclobacillus vulcanalis. GTDB lineage: Bacteria > Bacillota > Bacilli > Alicyclobacillales > Alicyclobacillaceae > Alicyclobacillus > Alicyclobacillus vulcanalis. The sequence continues at coordinate 46,852 of NZ_FTOO01000007.1, read as the reverse complement.
TGGGCGGCATGCTCGCCGCCTTGCTCGCGGAGACCTCGGGCGAGCGCGTCTTGGTGTTCAACCGCACGCCGGAGAAGGCCGCCCTCGTGGCCAAGCGCCACGCCAACATCGCCGTCGCGCCCGACCTTCGCACCGTGGCCGAAGCGTGTGACGCCGTCGTCCTCTGCACGCGCGCGCCGGATGGAGAGGCGGTCATGCGGGAGATAGGTCCGCGGCTTGCGCCGGAGACCCTCCTGTTGACGACCATTTCCACGGTCGATCTCGCCGCGTGGCAGCGCCTGACCCGGGCGGTGCCGGTCAAGATGGTGCCGAGCCTCACCCAGTGGGCCAAGGCGGGCGTCATCCTCGTGGTCTATCCACGCGCCATCGACCCGAGAACCGGGGAGCGCATCCAGCGCCGCGTGGAGCAGCTCCTGACGCCGCTCGGAAAGCCGTATGCCGTCTCTGACCACGAGCTCCGCGTGGCGTCCGACCTGACGAGCTGTGGGCCCGCGTTTCTCGCGCGCCTTTACCTCGCGTGGGCGGAGGCAGCCTCGAAGACCGGTGCCCTCTCCCGCGAGGAAGCGGAGGAACTCATCCGCGAAACGGCGCTCGGGCTCGCCCGCCTGCTCGAGGCCGGTTTTTCATTCGACGAGGTGCTCGACGCCATCTGCGTCCCAGGCGGCGTGACGGAGGCTGGACTTGCCGCCCTGGCGAGCGCCGAAGCGATGTTCGCCGATCTTCATCGGCGCACGGCGCGGTTTGCAAGCGGCCACCCGCCGAGTCAGCCCACGCCTTCCTGAGCGGCGGGCGCTTCGCGCCCATCTGCGACGGCCGCCACGTCCCTCCCCCGCCGTCTCGAGGCATTCACCGCGCTCGACACTTTGCCTATCGAAATCTCGGAAGCTTTGTCGAAAAAGCGTGAACTGGAATTCACACCCTTGTGCCTGGTCTCCCGAGGTCGCATAATGGATACAAGTGTAGAAATTTGTTCGCAATGCCGTCAAAGGTGGTCGTCACATTGGGCTCTGCATTCGCATCCATCGCATCCAATGACAACGAGTCCACGAGAGCGAGCACGGCTTCGGGCGCGCCGACCGTAGCTCGCCTCAAGCCGGGTGCGCCAGCGTCCAGGCTCCAAGCGCGCGAAGCGTCCTTTTTCGAATTTTTGCGCGATCTCGCCGCCACGCACCCCGAACCCTCTCCCTTTCTCTGCATCGTGTTCGACGCCACGGACGCCGTGCTCACCACAGCGGCCCACGGCGAATGGCGCGACGACGAGACGGCTCGCTGTGTGGAAGCGGTCTCAGGGGAACTTCGCCGCGCGCCCTCGCCCGAACCGTGGGCGCCCGCGCGGCTGTGCGCAGGCCCGCCCCGCGTGACTCTCCGGCACGCAGGCGAGTGGTCGACAGCCTTTTTGAGACTTCCCGCGAGCATCGGACGCGCGTCCCAGCTCGCCGTGGCACAGCGCAGGTCCCAGGAGGACGCGCACGATCTCGCCCGGCTCGCGCTTCACCTTGCTCATGCCTCGGTGCAGGCGTGGACAAGCTGTGAACGCGCGTGGGCGCGAAGGAGCCAGGCCATCCTCCGGCGCATGCGAAACAAGCTGCAGGAATTCGAAAAGGTGTCCGCCCTCGCGCAGCTCTGTGCAGGCATTGCCCACGAAATTCGAAATCCACTCACCACCGCGCGCGGATTTCTCCAGCTGTTTGCCGAGCGCTGCGACGACAAGGACCGCGCTTACCTCGAACTGACCATCGGCGAATTGGACCGCATACGAGAATTGTTGGAAGACTTCATGGGGCTGTGCCGGCCCGAGCGCGAAGAGCGCGTCGAGATCGATGTGGCCGAGATCGCGCAGTCGGTGCACCGGTTCCTTCTCCCGGAGGCGAGCCTGTGCGACATCCGCCTGGACTTGCACTTGCCCGCGCAGCCGCTGATGGCGGCCGTGCGGCCTCAGCAGATCAAGCAGGTGCTCATCAACCTGGTGCAGAATGCGCTGCACGCCTGCCGCGGCCGGCCGAACGCAGCCGTCTCACTGCACCTCGAAGAGCGAGAGGGGCATGTGGTGGCGAAGGTGATGGACAACGGATGTGGGATCCAACACGTGGAGCGCATTTTTCGGCCGTTTTACACGACCAAGTCGACGGGCACGGGGCTCGGCCTGTTTGTTTGCAAGCACATCGTGGAGGCCCACGGTGGCTCGATTGCCATCCGCTCCCGCGTCGACGAAGGCACCACCGTCACCGTCGACCTCCCGAAGCGCGCAGCGCGGCGCGCCTAGTCAGCGCGCCGCCAAAAGTTCCCCGAGTTCCGCCGTCAACCGCGCGAAGCGCGTGAGCGCCTGGCGCACAGGCGCGTCGCTCGTCATGTCCACCCCCGCCGCGCGGAGAAGCTCTATCGACGTATTCGAGCTCCCAGACGACAGGAAGCGGAGGTACCGATCCACCGCCTCGCCTCCCTCGCCCCGAATCCTCTCGACGAGTGCAAGTGCCGCCGAAATGCCCGTCGCGTATTTGTACACGTAAAACGCGGAATAAAAATGCGGAATGCGCATCCAACCGTGCGCGATGTCGTCATCCACCGTCACCTCGGGCGCGTAATACGCCCGATTGAGATCGTAAAACACTTCGTCCAGCCAGTCCGCCGTGATGGCGCCGCCTTCCTCCACGCGCTCGTGCGTGCGCTTTTCGAATTCGGCATAGAGTGTCTGCGCAATGAGCGTCGTGCGAATGGTCTCCACCTGCCGGTTGAGCAGGTAAGCGCGCCGCAGCGGATCGTGTTCGCGCGCGAGCAGGTGGTCGTAGAGGATGGCCTCGTTGACGGTCGACGCGACTTCGGCGACGAAGATGGTGTAGTCGCTGTAGATGTAAGGCTGGGTTTTCCGCGAAAAGTAGCTGTGCATCGAGTGGCCGAGCTCGTGCGCCAGCGTGAACATGTCCTGGATGGAGTCCGTGTAGTTCAACAAGATGTACGGATGCGTGCCGTACGTGCCCCACGAGTAGCCGCCCGAGCGCTTCCCCTTGGTCTCATACACGTCCACCCACCGGCTGAACAGTCCCTCGCGCGCCGCGTTCGCGTACGTCTCGCCAAACACGCGCACCGCCTCGAGCACCGTCTCGCGCGCCTCAGCGTAAGGCACCTTCCAGTCGATCTCGGCGACGAGCGGCACGTACAAGTCCCACATGTGAAGCTCCGCAAGGCCGAGCGCCCGCTTGCGCAGCGCGAGATAGCTCTGAAGCTCAGAGATGGCCTCGCGCACCGCTTGGATCAGGTTTTCGTAGACGGAGCGCGGGATGCGATCGCCGTCGAGCGCGGCATCGAGCGCCGAAGGGTACTTGCGCACGCGCGCGTTGATGGCGTTTCGCTTGACGTTCGCCGCGTACAGCGCTGCCACCGTGTTGCGGTGCTTCTTGTAGGTGTCGTACACCGCGTGGAACGCCCGCTCGCGAACCCCGCGGTCCTGACGCTCCAAGAGCTCATGGTAGAGGGCGTGCGTCACCTGCACGTCCTCCCCGTTCTCGTCGCGAATCGACGGGAAGACCGTGTCGGCGTTGTTGTACATCTCGAAGATTTTGGACGGGGCGTACAGGACCTCGCTGAAATGAGCCAGGAGCTGCTCCTCTTCGGGCGTGAGGACGTGATCGCGCTCGCGCAGGGTCTCCTCGAGAAAGAAGCGGTACAGGCCAAGTCCGTCGACGGTCTCAAGCCATCCCTCGACCTTGTCGGGAGGGAGTTGGACCAATTCAGGGTAGAAGAACGACAACTGCGCCTGGACCTCTGAGGCTAGCCGCTGCGCCTCCGCAAACAGCACCTGCCGAGAGCTCTCGCTCGTGTCCTCATCGAGCTTCATTTTGGCGTAGACGATGAGCTTGGCAAGCACCTGGCCCAGCTCGTCGTGGGCCCGCAGCGCCTCCAGGAGGACCTCGCCGGAATCCTGCAGATGCCCGCGAAAGCGCTCGAATTGGTCGGCTAAGGTCCGGACGCGATCGGCGTCATGTCGCCACGCCGCTTCATCGGGATAGATGTCCTCGAGGTTCCAGCGAAACTCCGGATCGATGTCTTGTCGGGCCTTGCCGCGCACGTCGCGCGCCCAAATCACCTTCGATGCCATGGGCTCACGCCTCCTTGTCCTGGCCTTTGACGTTGGTCATCTGCGCCTCTGTGAACGCGCCCGGCAACAGGGCGCCCACGCTCGTCTCGATCACGTCCCCGCGCAGGTTGCCGAGGTACACCGGTGTGTCGGGCGGGCAAAACTCGGCCAACACCTGGCGACACGCGCCACACGGGGAGACCGGCTCCGGGCTGTCCGCAATCACGGCCACGGCCCGAATGTCGGGTCGCTCCCCGGGCAGGCCTTCCGCGATGGCGCGGAACACGGCCGACCGTTCCGCGCAGTTGGTCAGCCCATAGGAAGCATTTTCGACATTGGCGCCCGTGACCATGCGCCCGTCCGCGAGCTCCAGCGCCGCGCCGACGGCGAAGCCCGAGTACGGGACGTACGCCCTAGCTCGCGCCGTGCGCGCCGCCTCCAGCAAATTCGCGTAAGGCGCCGCGTCGCTCCGGTCGATGCGCGCGAGGATGACGGGCGGCGTCTCGACGGGATCGTCGGAAATCTCCACCACCGCCTCGAGCTCCTCGATGCAGCGGAGCGCGTCCTCCTCCGTGCGCGCGTGCACCGTGAAGATCGGGCGGTGCGTCTGGACGCGATCGCCCACCTTCGCGTGGACGACAATTCCGACGGACGGATCGATGGTATCGTCTTTCGCCGCGCGCCCGGCGCCCAATCGCATGGCCGCGAGGCCAAACGCGAGCGCGGGAAGCTTGGCGACAAATCCCGCCTTCTTCGGCAGGCACGGCTTCACCACCGGCGCCTGCGGCAGCCGCGACGGATCGTCCACCACGCGCGGGTCCCCGCCCTGCGCCGCAATCCACCGCCGCAGCGTCTCGAGCGCGCGCCCATCGGCGACCGACTGGCGCAGCTTCCGCCGCGCCTCTTCGCGCGTCGCCGCAACGCCCGCCAATACGGTCATCTCCTCCGCCAAAGCCAGCGCGATCTCGGCGAGATCAAACGGCCCCTCCCCAGCCAGCACGCGGATGGCCTCCGCCACCTCGAGGGCGTTGCCAATGGCCGAGCCGAGTGGCTGATCCATGTTGCTCAGCACCGCCACAGTCCGCCTGCCGGCCGCCTCGCCCAAGTGCACCATGAGCCGCGCCAGCCTGCGCGCGTCCGCGAGCGACTTCATGAACGCGCCGTCGCCGACCTTCACGTCCAGCACGATCGCGTCGGCGCCGCCCGCCAGCTTCTTGCTCATCACGGAACTCGCGATGAGCGGCAGAGACTCCACGGTCGCCGTGACATCGCGCAGCGCGTACAGTTTCTTGTCGGCCGGGGCGAGATCGGCCGTTTGCCCGCCGAGCGCGATGCCGATGCGCTCGACCTGCTCGACGAGCTCCTGGACGCCGAGATTGGTCCGAAAACCTGGGATGGACTCCAGCTTGTCGATGGTGCCGCCCGTGTGCCCAAGCCCCCTGCCGGACATCTTGATGACGGGGACGCCCACGGACGCCACGAGCGGCAGCACGACGAGCGTCGCCTTGTCCCCCACGCCGCCCGTGCTATGTTTGTCCACCTTGATCCCGGGAATGGCCGAGAGATCGAGTGTCTCCCCGGACTCCGCCAGAAGGCGCGTCAGGGCGAACGTCTCTTCGGCGGTCATGCCGCGCCAGACGACGGCCATGAGAAACGCGCTCATCTGATAGTCCGGCACGCGGCCGGCCACGTACCCCTCCACCAAGAACCGCAATTCGTCTGGCGTCAGCTCCTCCCCTCTGCGCTTTTTATCGATCACGTCCACCGCTCGCATGCCATGCCACCCTCTCGTGTCGAGCTCCTTCGCGTTCATGGTATCACACGCTCGCCCAGCGCGCGCGAGTCTCGCCCGGGCGCCCGCGAGCGCTCGCCCGAAGACGTCATGTTGGCGCAGCGGCAGCGGTGGCCCTGATCTGTCGGCACTCAGGCACCCGCGAGCGCCCGCCCGAAGACGTCATGTTGGCGTCTTTCGGTTCCCCTTCACGGACGGGACAGAGTCCAGTAAAGTGATACGTGGCGATCTGTTACACCATGTCGATAGGACCGGAAATGGAGACGAACCATCGTGATGGGACGAAAGCTCACGTTATACAGCTTTGCATACCGAGGCCTCTCCTCCTTTCTCACCTTCGCCAACAGCGCCATCGCGGCGCGCTACCTGCCGACGGCAAGCCGCGGCGAATTCCAGCTCTCCACCACCGTCGCCACCCTCGGGCAGTCGTTCTCCGGCGGATACACGAACTACTTTTCGTACGCGTTGCCCCGCCGGCCCGAGGATAAAGCGCAGATTGTGCAAATGGGCAACTTCGTGATGTATCTGTTCAGCATCGCCGTCTGGCTCGCCGCCCTTTGCGCCATCTGGATTTGGCATCCGCCCTTGTCCATCGAGTACGCCCTCATCGGCATTCCCTTCACGTTTTTGTTTGGGTACGGCTCGAAGCTCCTCAACTCGCTCGGCGAAATTTCGTGGCTCAACCGGGTGAACATCGCACAGGCCGTGGCCTTTCTCGTCCTCTATCTCGGCTTCATCGCGCTTCACTGGCACATGCCTTCCGCGCCTCGGCTCGTCTGGACGTTTCGCATCTGGCTCGTGTCCTGGGCCCTCTGCGTCCTGCTCACGCTCGCCGTCACGTACAAGAAACTCGGCTTCGGCGCGACCCTGAAGTGGCGGTTTCACCGCGCCGAATGGCGCGGCCTGTATCGATACGGCACCGCCTCCTCGGTCGCCATTGTCACCGGCTACGTGAATTACCGGACCGACTTTTGGATGCTCGCGCTCATGCACAGCGCCACCACGCTCTCCATCTACGGGGTCGCCGTCGCCGCGGCGGAAATTCTGAACACCTTGACGCAAACCATCGCGACCATGGTGTTTCACCGCGTGACGGCCGCGAGCGTGGATGACGCGGGCGCCATCACCGAAGGCGCTGCGCGCCAAACGCTCGTCACGTCCTGCCTGGCCGCGTGCGCGCTCGCCGCCGGCATGCCGCTCATCGTCCTCATTTACAGTTGGCACAAGTACGGCGGCAGCCTCGGCCCTTTTTACGTCCTCCTCCCCGGCCTCGTGCTCAAAGCGACGGCGAACGTCATCGCCCAATACTTCACGAACGCGCTCGGCCGGCCGACGACGCTCACCTGGGTGAACCTCGCCGTCATTGCCGCGAATGCGCTCATGTGCCTGGTGCTCATTCCCCTCGCGGGGATGTACGGGGCGTCCATCGCCTCGACCCTCTCCTACGTCGTCGAACTCGCCCTGTACATCGCCTGGTATCACCGCAGTTCGGGCCGCGACAGCCGCGCGCTGTGGCGCGTGACCAAAGGCGATCTCGCCCCCTACCTCGACCTCCTGCACAAAATCCGCGCGCGCCTCGGCCGGGCGGCATAAAAAAGGCCCGGCAAGCGCCGGGCGCGTGCAGCGTTCAGAAACTGCCGCCGAAGGACAGGTACAGGAGCACCATGTTCAGGACCACAATCACCGTTGCGCACAGGCTCGCGACCCAGGTGGTGAGCCGCCGGTTGACCAGCCGACCCATGATGTCCGGCCGGCGCGTGAAGTACACGAGCGCCACCACGGGCATCGGCAGCACGATGCTCAGCACCACCTGGCTCAAGACGAGCGTTTCGGTCGGGTTGAGCCCAAGCGCCACGATCACGACCGTCGGGAGCATCGTGATGACGCGGCGGAGCCACAGTGGGATGGTGAAGCCCACAAAGCCCTGCATAATCACCTGGCCCGCCATCGTGCCAACCGCCGAGCTCGAGAATCCCGATGCGAGCAGCGAGATGAGGAACACCGCAGCGCTCGCCGGGCCAAGAAGCGGCGTCAGCGTCTGATACGCCGTGGAAATGTCCGCGACACCCGTGTGGCCTGTGCCGTGAAACACCGAGGCCGCCATGAACATCATGGACAAGTTCACGAGTCCCGCCAGCGACATGGCGATGACGACCTCTTTCGCGCTGAAACGCGCGATTTTCACCTTATCCTCTTCGTCGCGCGGCTGAATCCGATTCTGCGTCAGGCTCGAATGCAGATACACCACGTGCGGCATGACCGTGGCGCCGATCACGCCCACCGCGAGCAGCACCGCGGACTGATTCCCAAGCCACGGCACCACGCTGTGATAGGCGACCTGGCCCCAATTGGGTTTGGAAAACGCCGTCTCTACGACGTAGCACAGCGCGATGATCAGCACGAACGCCGTAATGAATTTTTCGAGCGGCCGGAATCCGAGTCGGTCCAGCGTCAGAATCAGATACGTCACCACGCCTGTCACGAGCGTCCCGATGAGCATCGGAATGTGCAGCAGAAGGTTTAACCCGACCGTGGCCCCCAGAAATTCCGCAATGTCCGTGGCCATCGCCGCAACTTCCGAAAACGCCCACATGACGTAGGTCAACCACTTGGGAAAGTGATCCCGGCACATCTCGGGCAGGCTCTTGCCGGTCGCGATGCCGAGCTTGGCGGACAGGTGCTGAATCAGCATCGCCATCAGGTTGGCCAGCACCACGACCCACAAGAGGCGATAACCGAACTCCGATCCACTCTGAATGTTGGTCGCGTAGTTGCCGGGATCGATGTACGCCACACAGGCCACGAATGCGGGGCCGAGAAACGGAAGCAGCGCCCGCACACCCCTGCGGCGGTGGTCCAGTGCCGCCCTGGCGGCCCGCACGGCCTTCGAATCCGGGCTTTGCAACGTCGTGGTCGTCACACTCACCTCGTGCCCCCTTTGCCGGCAACCGCCGTCTTGCGCATCGGACGTTCCGGACATGTGTTGTATCAGGGTAAGATTTTTAGCCCAAGGAAACTTTCTGACCCTATTATACGCCGACGGCTGCATTTTGTGACCACCTTTTTTGGTGCGAGGCAAAATTTTTGGTGCGGGGAAAGTGGGCGGAACATGGGCCTGCGGAGGCTGCGCCGCGTCGAAACGGCATCTGGGGCCTACATGCGGCAAGAGCCGCCCCAGGCCTCATCGGCACCGGGGCGGCTCCCCACCAAATGCGTCGCGTTTGCAGGTCACACAAATACGGGATCTTTCAGATCTTCCAGCTTGACCATCGACTCCTCGGCGACTTCCTTGTGCAGGCTGTTGCCGTGCGCATCCATGGTGACAATCGCCGGGAAGTTCTCCACCTCGAGGTGCCACATGGCCTCGGGAATGCCGAACTGATCGAGGAAATCCACGCCCTTCACCTTGGTGACGCAGCGCGCGTAGAATTGCGCCGCACCGCCAATCGCGTTCAAGTACACCGCGCCGGACTTCTTCAGGCCCTGCAGGGTCTTCTCGCCCATGCCGCCCTTACCAATGACGGCTCGAATCCCAAACTTCTCGATGATGTCCGCCTGGTAAGGCTCCTCGCGCGAACTCGTGGTCGGGCCCGCGGCCTTGACATGCCACTCGCCGTTCTCGTCCTTCAGCATGACCGGGCCACAGTGATACAGAATGCCTCCGCGCAGATCCACGGGCGCATCGTGGTGCATCAAGTACTTGTGCAGCTCGTCGCGGCCCGTGTGGATTTCGCCGCGGATGAGCACCACGTCTCCCACCTTGAGCTTGCGAATCTGCTCCTCGCTGATGGGCGCCTCAAGGACAATCGCGTTCTCCGTCGAAAACGCCTGCTTCGGCCGCTCGAGCTCGCCGTCGCCGTCCTTGTACAGCCACCGCCGGATTTCGCCGGTCTCCGGATCAAGCACGACGCCGAGCCGCCGGAAGGCCCAGCAGTTGTACGCCACCGAAACGTAAAAGCTCGCCGGGATGCGGTTGCGCACGCCGATTTTGCAGCCGAGCAACGTGACCTTGCCGCCAAACCCCATCGTGCCGATGTCCAGCTGGTTGGCTTTCTCAAGGATGTACTGCTCGAGCTCCGCGAGCTGCGGATTCGGGTTCACGTCGTCGAGCGGCCGGAACAGCTGCTCTTTCGCCGTCTCATACCCACTCGTGCGATCCCCGCCGATGCAAACGCCGATGAAGCCCGCGCTGCAGCCCTGACCTTGAGCCTGATACACGGCGTGCAGGATGCACTTGCGCACGCCGTCGAGATCCCGACCGGCGCGGCCCAGACCGGGGAGTTCGGTGGGAAGGGCGTATTGAATATTCTTGTTTTCGCAGCCTCCGCCCTTCAGGATGAGCTTGACCTCGACCTCGTCCTTCTCCCACTGGTGGAAGTGGACAATCGGCGTGCCCTCGCCGAGATTGTCGCCGGTGTTTTTCCCGGTGAGTGGGTCGACCGAGTTGGGCCGCAGCTTGCCGAGGCGCGTCGCCTCAGCCACCGCGCGCCGGATCTCCTGTTCAAACTGAATCTGATTAAAGCCGACGGGGCAATGGACGATGAACGTCGGCATGCCGGTGTCCTGGCAGATGGGCTGCACGTCCTCCTCTGCGGAGACGATGTTGTCGACAATCGTATTCAGGGCGATGGATGCGCGGCTGCCCAATTCCTCCTGGAGCTGCGCGCGCTTAATGGCCCGGCGCACGTCGGGCGGCAAATTCGTGGAAGTTTCGGTGATGAGCTCTAAGAGACTGTCAAACGCTTTCGTCGCCACTTGCCATTACCCCTTTCAAAGCGCGTGCCTGTTGACCCTCTTTCAGTATATCACTTGCCGGTGGAGAAACCGGAATCGCGAGGGCTGAGGCGCGGCGCGATCGGACGGGCGGAGTCACGAAAAAAGGGGCCTTCAAGGCCCCGGTTCACGAAGCGGTTCATCGAGCCGCGCCACGTCCGCCCATGTCTCGCGCCGCACCACGAGCTTCGCCTCGCCATCGCGGCAGAAGACGACGGCCGGCTTCGGAATGCGGTTGTAGTGACTGGCCATGGCATACGTGTATGCGCCCGTCGCGAAGACCGCGAGGAGATCCCCCGGCTCGGGATCGGCGAGCGGCAGATCCCAAATCAACATATCCCCGCTCTCGCAACACTTGCCGGCCACCGACCACGGCCGATGGGGCACATCGGGTAGCCGGTTCGCCAAGGTCGCGTGGTACTTCGCCCCGTAGAGTGCAAGGCGCGGATTGTCCGTCATGCCACCATCGATGGCCACATAGTTGCGCACGCCGGGGATGATTTTTCGGGTGCCGACGCGGTACAGCGTGACCCCGGCTGGGCCCACGATGCTCCGCCCAGGCTCAATCCATAGCGTGGGCACCGCCATCCCGCGCGCGGCAAACGCCGCCTTGGCCGCGCGAATGACGCCGCGCAGCAGGTCTGCAACCGGCGGCGCCTCCTCGTCCGTGTATTGGATGCCAAAGCCACCGCCCAGGTTGAGCACGGAAAACGGCAGCTCGAAGTCGCGCAGCCCTTGCTCGTACACGGCCGCCATCCGCTCCGCGAGCAGCTGAAAGCCGTTCACGTCGAAGATCTGCGAGCCGATGTGCGCGTGGATCCCAATGACGCGCACCGTCTCCACGCCCTTCAGGCGCGCGAACGCCTCCTGCACCTGATGGCTCGCGAGGTCAAACCCAAACTTGGAGTCCTGTTGGCCCGTGGAGATGTAGTCGTGGGTGTGCGCCTCGACGCCCGGCGCCACGCGCACCAGCACGTCGACGGGGCGCCCCGCCTTTGCGGTGAGTTCCGCCAACAGGTCGATCTCGTCGAAGTTGTCCACGATCACCGCGCCGATACCGCTCTCGATGGCATACTCGAGCTCTTCGGGCGTCTTGTTGTTCCCGTGCAGATGCAGCTTGCTGGCCGGCACCCCCGCTGCAAGCGCCGTATACAGTTCCCCGCCCGAGACCACGTCGATGCCGAGGCCTTCTTCGTGCACGAGTTGACAAATGGCCATCGTGCAGAAGGCCTTGCTGGCATACGAAATCTGATAGGGCACGCGCTCCTCTTGAAAAACGCGGTGAAACGCGCGAATCGTGTCGCGGATGAGCCCTTCGTCGTAGGCGATGAGCGGTGTGCCAAACTGAAGGGCGAGATGAACCGCGCTCACGCCGCCAATCAGCAGGTGTCCCTCGGCGTTTCGCGGAAAGTGTGCGTCCACCCCCGTCCTCGCGTCCAACAGGTGTTCTGATTTCACTCCGTCCACTCCTATCGTGTCTCTTTCTGCGCGGCGCCCTGAACGGTGTACAGGACCTGAATAAAGATTCAGACACAAGTATATACGTGCAGCGCGAGAATCGGCAACGGAAATTTGCGTAAAGCTGGGGCGCATAGCGCTCTCGTCGCGCGAACATGCTAGCCGCAGAGTCGGTTTGGAGGTGAAAGCGTGCGCTGGAATGCCGTGGACTGGATCGCCTGGGCGCTCGTCGTGATCGGCGGCATCAACTGGGGTCTGATTGGGTTTGCCAATTACAACCTCGTGGGGGCCATCTTCGGAGCGACGTGGCTCTCGCACTTTGTGTATGCGCTCGTCGGGCTCGGTGCGCTCTGGCAGCTCATCGCCGTCCTCGCCAAAAGTCAGGCCGTGCGAACTTGATTTGCACGCGAAAAAGCCCTGGACACCCGAAGCGGGAACCAGGGCTTTTTCGTGCGCTGCACGGGCACCGCACGGCTCGGACCCAGCGCAAGCGCGTCGCCGTGCGCCGTGCTCAGCGACCGACGCGCAGCTTGCGCTCGGAAGGCGCGGTCTCCACGGGAGCGTCCTCGCCCACGCTCGCCGCATTCAGTGTCATTCCGCGCGTCTCCGGCGCGAGGAACAGGCAGATGAGGAAGCCCCCGAAGGTCACGAGCGCGCCCACCAGCATGGTCGGCCCCACGCCGTAGCGCGCGAGCGCCCAAGGCAACAGGTACGTGCCCGCCACCGCGCCCAAGCGGCTGATGCAGGTCGTGACGCCGACGGCCGTCCCGCGAACCTCGGTGGGAAACAGCTCGTTCGGCGCGAGCCACTCCATGATGTTCGGGCCGCCAGAGAACAGCGCATACAGGAGGAAGCCAAGGGCAATCACCCAGAGCGGCCCTTTGGCGAATGCGCCGAGCAGCACCATGCCGATGGTCATGACCGCAAACGAGCCAATCATCGTCGCGCGCCGGCCAAGCCGGTTGAGCAACCACAGCGCGGGCACACATCCGACGATGAAGAGGGCGCTCACGAGCGCCGAACCGTACCCGGACGATCCGTCCATCAGATGGTAGTCGTCGAGCAGCGTCGGCCCAAAGGTCAACATGGCGAACAGCGGCGCCACGGCAGCCGTGAAGAACCCAGCCACGTAGACGGTGCGCTTCCAGTACGTGCGGTTAAACAGCGTCCAATAGCTCGTGCGGGTGCGCTTCTCCTCCGGCACGGCGATGTGCTTCAGGCTGGCCCCCGGCCCATACACCTCGCGCAGCACTTTGAGCGCCTCGCGCGGCCTTCCCTGCTGCAAAAGCCAGCGCGGCGACTCCGGCGTTCCCAGCCGCAAAAGGACGAGCGCGATGCCCGGCACGGCGCTGGAGGCCAACATGTACCGCCACGCCTCCGGTCCGATGGCCAAAAGCCATTGGCCGACGAGATACGCGACCGTCGCGCCGACGTACCAGGCGATGACCGTCACCCCGAGCATCATCCCGCGGTGTTTGCGCGGCGCGAACTCCGTCAAAAGCGACGTCGCGATGGGATAGTCGGCGCCCACGGCGATGCCGAGGATGACGCGCAGGACGAACAGCTCCCACGCGCTGTGCACAAAAAACTGCAGGATGGAGGCCACAATCAATAGCACGAAGTCGATGGTGTACATGAGCTGCCGCCCGAATCGATCCGTCACGTATCCGAGCAGGCCGCCGATGAAAATGCCCATCAGTGCCGACGCGCCGATGAGCCCGCTCCAAACGGCGTTCAGGTGGAGCTCCGGGGTCAACTGCGTGAGCGCGACCGCGATGATGCTCAGAATGTACCCATCGAGAAACGGTCCGCCGGACGAATAGATGGTCAGCTTCAGGTGGAACGGGCTCCACTTCGCGTCTTCCACCGGGTTTTGCAGATTTGCCGTTTTCGCGTCCATCATCTTCCCCCTCTCCAAATTCGCCAGCGCGGCGAACGGGCCCGCGCAACATGCGCATGTGCGCGCGACAGTGGAGGGGGATCCGCGGACGAGGTGCACCAGAGAGGTTGCTGGGGATAGAACTGGCGGAAAAAGCGGCGATACATGGCATCGTCCCCTTTCCGGCGCTTACGAGGTTAGCTGACGGGTTAGGGCGGAAAGGCGCCCCACGACGTGGTCGTTTCACCCCACAGATTGGGTCCCCCGCTTCCTCCGATGGAGGAATTCAGCGCTGCCGCTTGTATCGCGTGGCCAAGAACCACAGGTGAGATATGGATGATGTATCTATTACGATAACCGAAATTTGAGCCGGGCGCAACACGCAAGGGAAACGTTGGGCAAAAGCCATCGCCGCGAGCGAGCGTCCGGCGCTTCACCCGCGGCGATGCACAGGTCAGGTCGAGGTTGGGTTCTTGATGGCCGTGAGCACGGCTTGGTAGGACGGATCCAGAATCTTGATGTCAGCCGACTTCGCGAGTTGCGCCACGAGCTTCGGCTCGCTCGCCGCATTCTGCTGCTTGAGATCCTGGATGATCTGCGATCGCACAGCCGACATGGGCTGGACGTGCTTTGGCGTGATCGCCAGGCACTGGACGAGTTCGTATCCGCCCTGCACCTGAATGGGCGAACTGACCGCCCCCGCTTTCAGCGCGAACGCCGCCTCGGCGATGGCGGGTTGCGCGGACTTCAGCTCGTCCAAACTGAAGGTGCCCAAGAGGCCGCCCTTCGACCGCGTCGCCGCGTCGGTGGACATCGACTTGGCCACGGAGGCAAAGGGCGTACCGGACTGAATCTCCTCGAGCGCCTTTTGCGCCTCGGACTTCGTGGCCACCTTGATGATCGCGATCTTGCGCGTCTCGGGCACGGTGAACATCGCGACGTTCTGTTTGTAATACGCCGCAATCTGCTGGTCCGTGACGTGAACTTCGGCCTGAGCGAGCTTTGCGGCGAGGATGTTGTCCCGAATCTGACTCAGAAACTGCGCCTTCGTCATGTGGTTCTGGGCGAGCAGCTCGTTCAACTGCGCTTCCGACGTGATCCCGTTCTGCATCTCGATGGCCGTCAACTGCTGATTGACTTCCGCGTCCGTCGCCGTGATGTGCTTCTGCGCCGCGGCCTGCTCGACGAGCGCGTTGGCGATGAGCTCCTCGAGCATGGCCGATCCGGCATACGCCTCCGACTGTTGCGCGAGCTCCTGCCGCGTGATGGGCGTCTGCCCCACCATCGCCACCACCGAGCCACTCCCGTGCGCCGCGTATGTGCCAAACCACACGCCGCCCACGACGATCGCGCCCGCGGCCGCGCCGACGAACCCGGAAATCCATCGTTCCTTCTTCAATGCCATCCTCCTTCATGTTTTCCGCACCCTGGGTCATAAGCCCCAGTTCAAGCAAGCCTATCACGCGGCTCCAGGTTGCGCAACACGTGCTTCTGCACTTTCCCCGTCGCATTCACCGGGAGCGACCGCGCGATGACAATCTGAGCCGGCCACTTCGGCTTCGCGAGATGCTCGGCGCAAAACGACGCGAGCTCCGCACGAAGCGCGTCCGCGTCGATGCCCTCGGGCTCCTCCGGCACGACCCACGCCACCACGCGCTCGCCGTAGAGCGGATCCGGCAGACCGACCACAGCCGAGCGCGCCACCGCCTCGTGCGCGTTCAGCACGTCCTCAATCTCGCGCGGCGACAGCTTTTCACCGGCGCGATTGATCATCTCCTTCGCGCGTCCCGTGATGTAGACGTAGCCGTCCTCATCCATGTAGCCGAGATCGCCCGTATAAATCCAGCCAGGGCCGTAGCCGTAGTCGGGCTCCGGCTCCCTGCCTTCGTAGTGGTCGATCACGCCGGCCCCGCGAATGGCGATCTCGCCGAGCTCGTACGGCGGGAGCGGCTGGCGATGCTCATCGACGATGACGAGCGCCACGCCGACCGGCTTCCCGACCGATCCCGGCTTGCGCACGCCCGGCGGGATCGGGTTGGTGCAGATCTGCCCGGCCGCCTCGGTCATGCCGTACGCCTCGATGACCGGCACGCCAAACGCCGCCTCGATGCGCGCGGCCACGGCGGGCGTGAGCGGCGCCGACGCGGAACGCAAGAAGCGCAGCGTCCCCAGGGCCTCCTTCGGCGCCGGCCGCTTGGCGACGATGGACAAAATCGTCGGGACGCACGAGACCCATGTCACGCCGTGGTCGCGGATATCGTCCCAAAACAGGGAGGCGTGGAATTTGTCGCGCATGACGATCCGGCCGCCGGACACGAGCGTGGACAAGAGCACAATGACCTGCCCGTTGATGTGAAAGAGCGGCAGAATGCAATACGCGACGTCGGAGGGCGTGAGGCGGTGGCTCTCGATGACGTTCTGCACGGCCGCCCATAGATGGCCGTGCCGGAGCAGCACGCCCTTGGGCTCGCCCGTGGTCCCGGACGTGAACATGAGGACCGCTGGACGCTCGTCGGGCGCGTCCGCGGCCACATGGTAAGGCGCGGCGTCCGACGTCTGCCACAGTTGAACCGCCTGGCCGCCCGCCGCGTCCATATCGACAGAGCGGGTGCGCGAGAAGCCGTGTGCTTGAAGCGAGTCGCTCCAACGGCCAGCGGCCTCCGGCGCAAGGATGGCACAATGCGCCTGGTAGCGCGCGAGGGCGCGTTCGAGTTCACCCGCAGGCATCTCGCTGTTGGCCGGGACGAAAATCGCGCCGTGCTCCAGACAGGCGAGATAGCTGACCACAAACGCGTATGAATTGGGAACTGCACCCATCACGCGTTGGCCGGCGCGGACCCCGGCGGACGCGAGTTCGGCGCGCAGGGTTGTGATGTGCTTGCGAAGATCGCCAGCCGTGTACCACCGTCCGTCCCACACGACGGATCGCGAGGAATCGTCGAGCGCGAGCGCCAACGCGTTGGTTAGATTGGACATAGGAAACACCTCGATTTCTCGATTCACTGTGCGAAATGCGGTCAGCCAGCCGCACTGGACGCAGCCTTTCGCGCCAAAAACTTGGGCGGTCCCGCCTTTTCACCCACGATGTAGCCGACATACGGAATTTTGCCGATCAGATAGGCGGCGACGCCGGACGACACGTACGTCAAGGCAATCCAAAGGGGCAACATCGCGTACTGAACCGGGAGCGAGACGTGCACCTGATCGGCCAACAGCTCGACGAAGCGCAGCGCGATCGGATGGATGAGGAAGATGCCGAAACTCACGCCGCCGAAAAACCGAATGACGCGGCTCGCGCGCGGCATGGCGCCACGCGACCGGCGAGCCTGCCATTCAAGTCCCGCGCGCCAAAGAAGGAGCGCCACCGCCAAGCTGTACGGCACCATGACGGGCTGCAGCGTGTCGACGATTTGGCCTCCTGTGAGGTGAAGCACATCGCGATTGAAAAAGTAGATGCCGAAAAGAAGGCACCACATCCCCGCCCACGTCCAGAAGATGAGGCGCGCGTGCGACGTCGCCCACGCCTTGAGACGAGGGTAGTAGATGGCGAAAAGCGCGCCCGCGATAAACCAGAATTCGTACGTCAGAATGTCGCGATCCCGATATCGCACAAGCACGCGAAGCCACGCCGGCAGTTGGTACACGTTCACGAACTGCAGCGATGCCTGGTTCCAGATCATGATGCCGATCTCGACGACAAACGCAGCGGCGAAGATGAGGCGGTGATGCCGCACCGAGCGCTTCATCCAGCGGACCATGAGTGGAAAGACGACGTATAGCTGCATCGAGACGAGAAGAAAATAAAGGAAATATTGTTTGGCCGTCGCGAGGCTCGTGAAGAACGTCTGCAGGAGATAGGGTGCCGTCCACTCGAAGCCCTTGAGAAACGTGCCTTGAAACAAAATGTAAATGGCCGTCCAGGCGATGTAGGGAATCGCAATGAGCAGAAATCGTTTCTTCCAAAAGGAAGTCGCGGTAAATGGCCTATCGTAGTAGGTATAGAAGAGGACGAGGCCGGTGATGAACATGAACGCCTCCCGCGTGAAATGGAACGTCATCATCAGGATGCCCGAGGATACGTCCATCCAGGACCCGTTCGGCGTTCGCACGTTGAAGCTCGACAGCACGTGCACACAGATGACGCCGAGGATGATGCAGGCCCGCATCAGGTCGACCTCGTAGAGATGTGGTTTCTTCGCCTGGGCCTGATTCACCGTGACCCCTCCTCACTTGCCCGACATCGACAGCTTACAGAGGCGAGCTTGAAGCTTCGTTGAAAAACCTCAAAAGTTTATCAAACGCTTAATGTCACGATAACATGCGTCTTGCACCTTTGACAAAGGCGACTGTCACCATGGTGCGACAACCTGGGCTCCAAGTCACCTGGGACAGACGAGATCGGCGAAAAACTACGATTTTAAGGGCGATTTGAGATGAAAATGACAAGATAGAGGAAAAGACATCCTGGGGGGTCATGGGATGCAACGGCGTTGGAGGATCGGGTTTTTAGCAGCGAGTCTCATCGCGAGTGTGCTGTATGTGCCAGCCTCGCTCACGGCGCAGGCGGCGGCGAACCCGCCGGCCAGCGCATCGCCACAAAAGAGCTCGGCGCCCACCGAGCCGAGCGATGCGTCGATGGGCGGGAACGTCACAGATTCCGGCGCCGCTCCGAATCCGATTCACGTGCCCGCTGGTGCGCCAAGCGCGGCGGGAAGTTCCTCGAACGACGCGAACAGCGCGCTCAACGGGCCCAGCGCGCCGGTGGACAACCGCGTGGTGCGGGTGCTTGTGATTGGCTCGTCGGTCGCGCGCGGGTGGAAAGACCCAAAGGGCGGTGGCTACCTCCACCGCACGTTCGCGGCGCTGTCGACGCTCACGCCCATCACCTACGACGTGATCGACAAGGCGGAGCCGGGCAAAGGCGTGCTCAGCATTCGCGACACGTATGTGGGATGGCTGGAGACGTATCGCCCACAGCTCGTCTGCATCGCCTGGGGCGGGTTGGATGACCTGTACCAACACACGCCCATGAGCGTGTACGACGAGCAGGTTCGTTGGCAGATTCAAGAAGCCCTCGCGCATCACGCCCTGGTGATGCTGGTGACAACGCCGGTCTCGAAGGCGTCCTACACCTCGTACAGGGCGTCGCAACAGGCCCTGATGGAGAGCGAAATCCAAGTGGCGGACAGCTTCCACAGCCCGAACGTGTATGTGTTCAACCTGTTTGACCAGATGAAGGCGTATCTCCGCGCGCATCACGAGAGCGTCCAACCCCTGATGCACGACAGCTGGCATCCGAACGCGCGGGGCCATGCACTCGCTGCGGAGCTTTTGGTGAAAGACATGCTGGCGAAGTTTCCGGTGACGGCGCCGGTGTTCAAGGCTGAGCCCTCGGCTTCGCAGGGCCATGCCCAAAGCGACAAACCGTCTGGCAATGCGGCCTCCTGACGGAATGCGGCCTCCTGACCTACATTCCCCATCACGGAGCCGCAAGGCGCCTCAGCCGGGCGCTTTTTTTACGCATCACGCCGCATCACGCCCTCCGCGGTTTCTGAAGCACAGGCCCTGTCCTCAGGCGCGCCTTTGCGCCCCGCTTTCGTGGCAACGGCGCATGATCCTGACACCGATACGATGGGATCCGCCCACGGTTGCAGCCGGACGAGACCATTGCTGGGGGCGGCGAAACGGTATAATAAGGGACAACGCCAGAGGAAATGAGGTTGGCGGCATGCCCAGCATCGCAGGAGGTCGTCGCTTCCAGGTCTGGCTCGGCGCTTGCGCCGTGGCCTTGGCGCTCAGCGCGTGCGGCGCCGAACCACCACAGAATGCGCCGACGGCGAGTGCCCCCGAGGGAGCACAGTCGGCGGCGCGGCCCAGTAGCCCCTATCCGCTGTTCTCCGCCCCGCCGTCGCAGCCCGTCGTCGCCATGGGCATCGGCGGTTCCGTGGCCCATGGATGGGATGACAAATCGGGCGGGGGATATCTCGTTCGCGCGTTTCAGCAGCTCACCAAGGCGGGACCCATCTCCTTCGACTTCGTGAATAAGTCCATCGAGGGCTACGGCCCGACGCAGATGGCGGCCAAGTACCCGGCATTCCTTCGCGAGATCCACCCGCAGGTGGTCGTCATCTCCTGGGGCATGTTGGACGATATCGCCAACAAGACGCCCATCCCTGCGTTTGAACAGGCCGTGCAGTCGGAGATCACACAGGCCTTGAGCGCACACGCGTACGTGGTGGTGGTCACACCGCCGCCCACGGGCGCATCCTACGGACACGATGTGACCTCGGAGAGCCAACTCGTCGCGGACGAAGTCCGCGTCGCGAAGAAGTTCAAGACGCCGGACGTGATCGTCGTGGACTTGTTCAACCAGATGAAGCAGTACCTCGCGGCGCATCACCAGTCTATCCAGATGTACAGCGCCGACGATTGGCATCCCAACACGCTCGGCCACGAACTCGCGGGTTCGCTGTTGGCCGCGGACCTGAGGGGCATCCTGGTGCCGGCGGCGAGCCAGGGCGAAGGTGGAAAAACGAGTTCTGGCTGACGGCGGGGCCGCCCACGCGGGTGCCCCGCCGCGCCGCTTGATAGACGAGCCTCTCGATGGACGCGCCGCGTCATTCCAGAACGGCCCAAACTTCGGGCAAGGGGACGCCGTGTTCGCGCGACAGCAAGGCGAGATCGTCCCACACGCCGTCGGGGATGGGAATGCCTTCCCGACTTCGCCTCAGCTTTTCGCGGTGGCGCCGCTCGCCGGGCACCGTCACGGGCGATTCCGCGCTCGCCGGCGGTGTGCCGTGAATCTCCGCGATGAGGTCGCCCATGCGGTCAACAAAGCCTTCCTGCCCGATGAAGCGGTCGGGATGCACAGCGAGGTAAAACAGGCCGTTGCCGGGCGGCTGACCGTCGTCCGCAAACATGTATCCCACTTCCCTGGCCACCTGCGCACCGGACAACACGCCCGCGAGCACCTCCACCATGAGCGCGAGTGCGTAGCCCTTTGCGCCGCCCATCGGCAGGAGCGCTCCGGCGAGCGCGCGATGGGGGTCCGTCGTGGGGGCTCCGTCTTCGTCGATCGCGGCGCCCTCGGGTAAGCGCTGTCCCTGATGCGCGTGTTCGATCACGGCGCCCCGCGAGATGGCACTCGTCGATAAGTCGACCGACAGGGGATAATCGTGCGCGGTCGGCGCAGCAAACGCCAACGGATTGGTGCCGAGTACCGACCGCCGCCCGCCCGGGGGCGCGAGGGCAGGATGGGTGTTCACGCAACAGAAGCCGATCATGCCATACAGCGTCGCCCACTCGGCATACAGAAACAGTGCGCCACAGTGGTTGGCGCGGCGCACCGCTACGGCGCCGAGCCCCGTCTCGCGCTCCAACTCCACCGCATACTGCGCAGCTTCCTTCGCGCTCACAAAGCCGATCGCGTCGTCCGCATCAAGCCACGCGGTGACGGGACCGGTCCGCTTCCAGCGAAATTGAGGTGCCGGATTGATTTTGCCCGTCCGGAGTCCGCGCAGATACCACGGCAGGCGCATGACGCCGTGGCTCGAAATGCCACGGAGATCCGACTCCACAAGGGCCGTGGCCGACCAATCGGCGTCGCGCTTTGAGACACCTGCTGCCGAGAAACAAGCGCGGGCAAACGCGTGAAGCGACGCGGGCGCGACGAGCCTCTGCAACCTTTCTCCACTCCCCGTCAGCCCGCCTCACTGCTCCACCGCCTGTGCCACCAGTTTCGCGTACACCATTGCGCCTGTCGGATTCAGATGGACGCCATCCTGCCAGAAATACTCTGGGTGTCCAGCACTCGCTTGATACCAATTGACCAAGACCACGTGTGGATAGGTTGCGGCCACCTCGGCCAGCGTCTGATTGACCGCGTTCTGCCAAGGCCGAGGCACACGCGTGTTGACCAGGACGATTTTTTGAACCGGCCCAAGCGATTGAAGCACGGAGACGAGCTGTTGTTTGGTGAAGGGCCCATTGGTGCCGAGTTCGAGGATGACGATGTGGCCCAATTTTCCTTTCGCCTTCAAGGCCTGAATTACCTGCGGCGCCTCGTACATCTGACGTCCCACCTGCCCGTCGCAGACGATGCCGGGCAGGAGCTTCTCGAGATCCCCTTCGACGTCGATCATCACCGAGTCCCCGATGGCCGTCACGCCTGCGCCAGACGCACGTTTCGGCTTCGCATCGGCGATGGTCTGCACATGGACATCCCGCGAAGCGTGAGACGCCGAGGTGACATGGGTCCCAGACGGCGAACCCTTTGTAGTCTCTCCACGGTTCGAGCCCACATGCGCGCTCGACGAAGGGGTCTTGGCGTCCGCCGTGCTCTGGCCAACCGGTTTGGCATGCACTTTGCCGAGCGAGGCGACCACCGGATAAGCGGTCATGCCGGCACAAAACAAGATGGCGACACCCGCCACCGCGCCCGTCCCGTACACCAGCCTCCGGCGGCCGCGGACGCGCCGCGTGCGATAAGCGCCTCGAACGGCGCCTTGTTCGGCGCGACGCCGCTTGCCGAGTCGGCGAATGGGCTCTTCGATGACGCGCCAGGACACGGCCGAGATGGCCACGGCCAGCGCCACCTGCCACGCCGCGCGCCCGAGGTTGAAATCGTTCGCGTCGATGAGGGGCGTCGTCAAGGCGATGATCGGGAAGTGCCACAGGTAGATGCCGTAGGATCGCACGCCAATCCAGCGCCACGGTTGCGCGCCAAAGCATCGGCCGAGGACGGTGCTCGGGTGGGCGAGGCACGCTACCAAGCCTGCGGTCGCGATCGAGAGAATCAAGAGGCCGCCGCGGTACAGAAACGGTTCATACTCATTGGTCTGCCAGATCATCCAGAGAATCGTGATGAGGCTCGCGGCGCCCACGAGGTCGAGCAGCGTTCTTTGGCGCCGCGCCAAGGGCCGGTCAAACCCGCTAGAAGGCCATATGAAGGCGAGCATCGCGCCGATCAACAGGCCAAACGCGCGCGTGTCCGTCCCATCGTAGACGCGGGTGGGGTCCATGCCCGGCTGATACAGCGCCGCCATCCAGGCAGCGGAGGCGAGAGCGAGGGCGCCCGTGAAGGCGAGAATCCGCCCGCGCCGCCGGAGCACCAACAGGGCGAACAAGAGCAGGAGCGGCCAGATGAGGTAAAACTGCTCCTCGACCGCGAGCGACCAGAGATGCCCGAGCGGGGTCTGCCGCCCGAAACTCTGAAAGTAAGACACCTTGTGAAAGATGAACCACCAGTTGCTCACGTAGAACAGCGACGCGAGGGCGTCCTGAAAAAATTGAGCGAACTGCGAGCGATCCGCCACGTACACCCAGATCATGACCACGACGAGCATGACCACGAGCGCGGGCAGCAACCGCCGCGCGCGCCGCAACCAAAACTGTTTGAAATCGATACGACCCGTGGTCCGCCACTCCGACACCAACAGGTCTGTGATCAGGTAGCCGGACAACACGAAGAACACTTGAACGCCGAGCAGGCCTCCGGGAGCTCCACTCCAGTTCACGTGATACGCAATCACGGCGAGCACCGCAAGCGCTCGCAATCCGTCCAGTCCTGGCATGTACCTTCCATGCCCGCCCATCGGCTTTGGCATTGTCTGTAACTCCTCCCGTCGGCGCAATCCGTGTCGAAATTCCCCGTTTCGATTATATCTAGGTGACGAACGAACTGGGCGTTGTGTTTCATGGAAATTTGGCGACGGACGCGTGCGTGAGGCGAGGCGTGATCGACCGGATTCGACAACAGACAACGCGATCGCGGCCGTGGCGCATCGCGACGGGGCGCGGTTCAACCTTTCGGGCGAAAGAACAGCGCGGTGAGAAACGCGAAGACGATGGCAGCAGAGATACCGGCGCTCGTGAGCTCGAAAATGCCGGTGATCACGCCGATGAGCCCGTGTGCCTTGCCCTCCGCGATGGCGCCCTGAGCGAGCGCATTGCCGAACGAGGTAATGGGCACAGTCGCGCCGGCCCCCGCGAATCGCACAATGGGATCGTACAGTCCGAGGCCGCCAAGCACGGCGCCCGCCACCACGAGGATGGAGACGACGTTGGCCGGCGGCAGGCGAAAGGCATCCATCAGGAACTGGCCGATGAGACAGATGGCGCCGCCGACGAGAAATGCCCACAGATACGTCACCGCGCACCCCTCCCCACGTCGCAATGAGGTTCGGGCCACTCCATGGCCACCGCGTGTGCGATGCAAGGAATGGTTTCCTTCTGCTGATACGAAATGGGCGACAACAGCGCACCGGTCGCCACGACGAGCACGCGCCGGAGGTCGCCATCGCGCAGGCGCCGCTGGATATGGCCGTAGGCCACCGATGCGGAGCAGCCGCAGCCGCTTCCCCCGGCCATCACCTCGGGGAGATCGCCGTAGATGAGAACGCCCGCATCGTGGTACCGATCCTGCGGAATTCGCAGGCGATGTTCCACCAAAAGGTCTCTGAGGATGCGGGAGCCGACGCGGCCGAGATCGCCCGTGAGGATGAGATCGTAATAGTCGTGGGGAAGCTCGAAATCGCGAAAATGGCTGATGAGCGTGTCGAGCGCGGCTGGCGCCATCGCAGCGCCCATGTTGAACGGGTCCGAGAGTCCCATGTCGACCACGCGGCCAATCGTGGCGCGCGTGACGATGGGATGTTCCCCTTTGCCGTCGTTGGGCGCGACGATTGCGGCCGCACCGGCCGTGACGGTCCACTGCGCGGTGGGCGGTTTCTGCGCGCCGTACTCCGTCGGATACCGGTAATGCTTTTCGGCCGCGGCGTTGTGGCTCACCGTCGCGGCGAGGACGTAGCGCGCGGCCCCCGCGTTCACCAGGAGCGACGCAAGCGCGAGCCCCTCCATGGACGTCGAGCACGCCCCGAAGATGCCGAGATACGGCATGGCGAGCGTCCGCGCCGCGAACGACGACGAGATGATTTGATTCATCAGGTCTCCGGCGATGAGAAACGAGACGGCGTCCTTGGTGATGCCCGCCTTCTCGATGGCCTTCTGGCACGCCTCGTCCAGCAGCGTGCGCTCCGCCTGCTCCCAGCTCTTCTGCTCCATGCGGATGTCGGCGTGCAGCAGATCGAAGTCGTCGGCGAGCGGACCTTTCGCCTCCATCGGACCTCCGATGGCCGCCGTCGAGATGAGCATCGGCCGATTTGTAAACGCCCAGCTCTGGTGTCCTGTGAGCATGGTCTACCTCCCCGGTGCGACGAGCGTGTGAATGAGCCCGATGAAAAACGCCGCCACGACGCCCCAGACGATCACGGCCCCAGCCAGCTTGAACATGTTGGCACCGACGCCAAGCACCCATCCCTCGGTCCTCGCCTCGAGCGCCGCCGATGCCATGGCGTTGGCAAATCCCGTCACGGGAATGGCCGTGCCCGCGCCCGTGTACCGCGCGATGTTGTCGAACACGCCGAGGCCCGTCAGGAGGCACGTGGCGGCAATCAGCACGGCCACCGTGGGATTGCCCGCATCCTTGCGGCTGAATCCACACACGTGGACGAAGAAGTCGCTCACTGCCTGCCCCGCCACACACACCAGGCCGCCCGCGACAAACGCGATGACGAGATTGCGCACCATGGGCCGAGCCGGCTCGCGCGCAGACGCAAATTGCTGATACGCCTGCATGACAGGCGTCGCCTTTTTCAGCTGTGCCTTCGGCATGTCGCATCCCCTCTCTAGCGAATCAGGTAGGGCTCTGTCTCTTCCAGAACGCGCTGGATTTGTGCGGCCATCGCCGCATACGCCTTTTTCGCGGATTCGTCTTCTGTGGAAAGCGCAAACCGCTCGAGGTCGGCCTCGGCCTGCTTGAGCAATAGGTGTGTCAACTCGCGCGCCTTCGGCTCCGGGACCTGAATCCGATCGTCGTACAAATCCACGTACAGCTGCCCCGCGGCATCCACCTGCCCAAGGTAGACGTTTTCCACCGCCACGCCGAGCTTCTCCAGCTCCCCCTTCAGCCAACGGCGGTTGAAGCCAAGCGTCGCCAGCCCCTCATCCATGATCTCGCCGTCCATGATCACCACCTGCGG
The DNA here is from genome assembly GCF_900156755.1 of Alicyclobacillus vulcanalis. Classification (GTDB taxonomy): domain Bacteria; phylum Bacillota; class Bacilli; order Alicyclobacillales; family Alicyclobacillaceae; genus Alicyclobacillus; species Alicyclobacillus vulcanalis. The sequence goes on along the minus strand of NZ_FTOO01000007.1, from coordinate 20,840 downwards.
CTGCGACTCGCTCGCCACCTTCAACCCAAGGCGTTTCGGCGTCACCGGCTCCGACTCCGGCTTCAGCATCACGTTCACCGAGCCGTTGGACTCCATGATGGCAAATTCCACATCCGCAACTTTGAACACGTTCTTCGCGCGCAGATGTTCCAGCAGCTCGTCCGTGGACATGCGCTCCTTGCGCAGGTTGTCCTCCAGAATCCGCCCGTTTTGAATCAGGACGCGCGCCTTGCCCTCGAGGATGTCGCGCGCCTTCTTGCTTTTCAGCGCGACGTAGCTCAAGAGGATCGGCAGCGCCGTGTACACCGCCATCGGCAGAAGCCCGTGATACAGCGGCGCCTGAAGCTGATCCGGGATAATGGCCGCCATGTCCCCAATGGCGATCCCGACGATGTATTCAAAAAACGTGATCTGCGAAAGCTGCCGCTTGCCGATCAGTTTCGCAAACAGAAACATGGCGGCGAACGCGATCAGCGATCGAACCACCACGGTCAACCACTCAGCCACTCGCCCACCCCCAGCGACGTGAAGCGAGCCAGGGAGCTTGCTCCCTGGCAGCTGCGACATCAGAAGCCCTTATACTGCGGCTCCTCTTGCTCGATCTCGGCGACGCGCTGTTGCAGCTGTTGCACCACCTGCTCCGTCTGTTGCGCCGCCTGCGTATACAGTTGCTTTGCTTTTGGATTCTCGGTCGCGAGTGCGAACGATTCGAGGTTCGCCTGCGCGCTCTTCAGGTTCGCGAGCGTCGTCTTCACCTGCTGCGCGATGGTCACAGGTTTCACCTCCCAGCCTGGCCGTAATGTCTCCCATCCAACAGCGTGTGTATGCGTCCATGCTCCTGGAATCCCGAGGAAGTTCGATTCTTTTGTTTTCTATGTAATTTTGTTTATTTGTTTTTGGTTGATTTGCTATAATGGCCATGGCAGCTACCTTCAATCCCCTTTACCGATGCGCGCCGACCGTGTAAGCGGTACACTTGAGGCAAAGGCGTGTCGCAAGCGCCGACTGCGCCGCGGTCATGGAGGTCTTCATCATGAAAGTCAGCCTGTTTGTCACCTGCATTGTCGACGCCGTCTTTCCGCGCGTCGGCATCGCCACGACGCGGCTGCTCGAAGCGAGCGGCTGTGAGGTCGAATTTCCCCTCGCCCAGACCTGCTGCGGACAACCCGCGTTCAACAGCGGTTACGCGGACGAGGCGCGCCACGTCGCGCGCACGCTCCTCGAGGCCTTTGCCGACGCCGACGCGGTCGTCAGCCCGTCGGGATCGTGCGTGGGCATGATTCGCCACTATTACCCGAGCCTCTTCGCGGGCGATCCGGCGCTCTCGCAGGAAGCGGAGCGCCTCGCGGCCAAGACCTACGAGCTCTCCCAGTTTCTCGTCCATCGCCTGCAGAAGGTGGATTTCGGCGGCCGTTTCCCGCACCGCGTCACATTCCATCCATCGTGCCACGGCTCGCGCCTTCTCGGCGTGCGCGACGAGCCACTTGAGCTCCTTCGCCACGTGCGCGATCTCGAGATCATCGACCTTCCCTACGCCCGCGACTGCTGCGGCTTCGGAGGCACCTTCTCCGTGAAGATGAGCGAAATTTCAAGCACCATGGCCGACGAAAAGGCCGACAACGTGCTCGCAACCGGCGCCGACGTGCTCGTGTCGACGGATATGGGCTGCCTGATGAACATCCAGGGCACCCTCTCCCGCCGCGGCGCCCAGGTGCGCGTCATGCATCTCGCCGAGCTTCTCGCTGAAGCCGCGGGCCTGACCGAGGAGGTGACCGCATGAGCCCCGAATCATCCGTGCGCCAGCGCGCCAAGCACGCCCTCGAGGACGAGTTTCTCCGCGGTGCCGTCCACTTCACCACCGACCGGCTCCGCAATCGAAAACAAGCCGTGACCGAGGACTTCGGCAACTGGGAGGCATGGCGCGATCGCGGCGAAGCCATCCGCCGCCACACCATCGAAAACCTGGACGCCTACCTGGCCGAGTTCGCGGACAACCTCGAACGGCTCGGTGCCCACGTCCACTTCTGCGCCGATGCCCACGAGGCCCGCGCCGTCGTCACCGACATCGTGCGGAAAACATCCGCCAAGCGCGTGGTCAAGTCGAAGTCCATGGTGACCGAGGAGGTCCACCTGAATCACCACCTCGAGCAACTCGGCGTCCAGGTTGTGGAGACCGATCTCGGCGAGTACATCGTGCAGCTTGCGCACGAGACCCCGTCCCACATCATTATTCCGGCCATCCACAAAACCCGCGCTCAAATCAAGGCGCTCTTCGAGGCGGACGGCGGGCAAAACCTCACCACCGACACGCGCGATCTCGTCGCCTTCGCCCGCCGCCGACTGCGCGAGATGTACCTGACCGCGGACATCGGCATCACCGGCTGCAACTTCGGCATCGCCGAGACCGGCTCCATTGCGCTCTTCACCAACGAGGGCAACGCCGATCTCGTCATGAATCTGCCGAAGACCCACATCGTCTTCATGGGCATGGAGCGCATCCTGCCGACGCTCGCCGATCTCGAGGTGTTCGCACACCTTCTGCCGAAGAGCGCCACCGGCCAAAACACCATCACCTACCTGTCGATGGTGACCGGCCCCAGGCGCGGCGGCGACTTGGACGGCGCCCAAGAGATGCACGTCGTCATTCTCGACAACGGCCGCTCTCGGCAACTGGGCGATCCCGACTTCCAGGCGGTGCTCCATTGCATCCGCTGCGGCGCGTGCCTCAACGTCTGCCCGGTCTATCGCCAAATTGGCGGCCACGCGTATGGCTCCGTCTATCCCGGCCCCATCGGCGCGGTGCTGTCTCCGCTGCTCGAAGGCGGAGAGGCGTATCAGGACTTGCCGTACGCGTCCAGCCTTTGCGGCGCGTGTTACGAGGCGTGTCCGGTGAAAATCCCGCTTCATGACATGCTCGTCAAAGAGCGTCAGCGGTTTGTCGCGAAAACCGGCGGCAAAACCGGAGAAAAAGCGGCGTTCGCCGCATATCGCGTGACGTTCTCGCGTTCCGAGCGCTACCTCGGCGCCATCCGCTTGGCTCGCCGACTCCAGGGCGGATTCGTGCGCAATGGCGTCATTCGGGCGAAACTGGGGCCCCTTGCCGGATGGACGGATCGCAGGGATTTCCCCGCACTTGGACAACAGACGTTCCGCGAGTGGTGGCTGGCAAGAAAGCGAGGGACAAAACGTGGATAGGGCGGCATTTTTGGCGAACATCGCGGCGCGACTCGGCCGAAACCCTGGCGCACCGCCCGCACACCGGGACGCCGTCGGCGCGCCCGACTTTTGGGCCCATCGCACGTCAAGCCGCGAGGAGATCGTGGAGACCTTCTGCGCGAGGTTTCAGGCCCTTGCGGGCGAGATCGTCCGCTGTGAAGATGAGATCGCCGTACGCCGGGCCCTCGACGAGACGCTTGGCCACCTCCATGCTCGATCCATCGGCGCATGGGGCAGAGAAGCGCCGTGGCCCGCCGACGTGGAGCCCGTCCTTGCGAAGTGGCAGGTCCGCCGATTCGGGGAGGCACCGGTGACCGACATCGACGTCGGCATCACGGGCGCCCGCTTCGGTGTGGCCGATACGGGGACCCTCGTGCTCACGACAGGTGGCGCGGCCGGCCGCACGGTGCACCAGGTTCCGCTCGTCCACATCGTCATCATGCGGGAAGAGCAGATTGTGCAAAGCCTCGGCGACGTCATGGCCCGCCTGCGACATGACGCCCAAGTCCATCGCCTGCCCGCGTACGTGCATTTCATCAGCGGGCCGAGCCGCTCCTCGGACATCGAGAACGATCAGACCATTGGCGTTCACGGCCCAGCCCGCGTGATCTGCTTCTTGATTCGCGCCGCAGGGCCGGACGCCATGAAACAGCCGGGTCGCTCCTGAAGCGCCCGGCATCCTTCATGCGCTCGATTGCTCCGATCCCCCACGCACCACGCGCACACCCGCTTGTTCAAACGCGCGAACATCGTCCTCACTCGTCTTTTCATCCGTGATGAGCAAGTCGATCTCGTCCACATCGCCGACCTTCGTGAAGTCGCGCGCCTGCATTTTGCTGTGGTCTGCAAGGAGAATCAGCATGTCTGCGATCTCGACCATCTTCCGCTTCACAAGCGCCTGCAAGGCGTTGGATTCCGTGAAGCCATGTTCCACGTGAACACCTTTGCACGAGAGGAACGCCTTGTTCACGTGGAACCGGCCAATGGCCTCCTCCGCCATCGGCCCGACGTAGGACAATGAACTCGCTCGCAAAATCCCACCCGTGGAAATCACTTCGATTTTGTCTTTAGACGCGAGCTCTAACGCGACTTTCAGCGAATTGGTCAGGACCGTGAGCGGCATATTGGGGAGCGCGTTCGCCACGTGCAGCGCTGTGCTGCTCGCATCCAAGATGATGCTGTCCCCTTGCTCGACGTAGCCAATGGCCGCGCGAGCAATCGCCATTTTCTCCGGCACGTGCTCGGATTCGCGAATGAGATACGACGTCTCCGCCGGGGTGTCGTCGTCAATACGAACTGCGCCGCCATGGCTGCGGCGCAGTTTGCCCTCCATCTCGAGGATGTGAAGATCCCGACGCACCGTTTCCTCGGTCACGGAAAACATCCGGCTGAGCTCTTTGACGCGGATGCTGCCGCGCTCGTTCAAGTAGTGCAATATGGCTCGTTGTCGTTCAACTGGGAGCATTCGCACGGTTCACTTCCTCGTGAGGATGTCCATAAAATTAACGGTTCAGTATAAGAAATCTCAACTCAACTGGTTTCCCACACTTCATCGACCGCTTCGGGTGAATTTGCCCTCAAGTAGGACCCCAGAGCACCGAGCACAGACAGAACAAAGAACGAGATTGCTGCCAATGCAGCATTCGTAAAAGGACCAAGCGAAAAGTATACCTGATCACACGGATTCGAGCTTGAACAAGCAAAAAACGACATGTGGTTAATTTGTATAAACCATTGATATGTCCCCACTAAACAGCCCGCAATCGGAATAAAAAACCGAAGCGTTCGAACAGGGACCAACCACGATACAAGTACGCCAAACATTAAGCACCTTTCAACCCAGCATAGCACACAAGCATGCCAATGTAGAAAAATGCTCCAATACGCACTTGCACAAATGGAGATACTACTCAAAGCCAGCGCACCGCACTTAGCCAACCTCGCAGACAGTTTCACCCGAGCACCTCCTTCCAGAAAGCAGATGACCCGTTGTATCCGTACCCCACATACCACGCTCCGTCGTGTGGAATGACGTACGTCGGGTATGATTTCACAACTGAATTAATCGGATTACTCGGAAGCGCGAACAACAACGAAGAAGTTGGAAATGCAATTCCGTAGTAATCCCAATCTGCCTGGAAGACCTCTCGCGCTTGAGTACCATTGCCAGCTTGATGCGGAGGAACGCCAAAGGTGGGATCGGAGCCATTGATGTCAACGCCAACAATCGTGAATTTTTGAAGAAGATGTTCGCTCGATAGTAAATGTTCTGTCAGCGCACAATAAGGGCACCAAGGGGCAGAGAAGAGTATCGGTTTATCGGAAGCAATTCTAACAGAATCGTTTTCACTATTCACAACGTGCGCTCCAAATATAACATCGAGAAACCGTTTATCGGCTAAGCGAAGTCCATGCCACCTATTCGGGTAATTTGATTGGACTGGATTTAGTTCGGTCTTCGTGTCCTCGGTGCTACGAAAGCTCTCAACGCTCAACGGGCGAGTTGCTGGGTCCCTTTTGAGCGCCCAATTTACAATCACGGAGCACATGAGAACAAAGAGTGTCGAGAGCACAGCAAGGGCCGCTATTCGTTGAGTCGGCCTAATCGGAACACTCATTCGTTTCATCCCCCGTGTCTTGAATATGTGCGGAGAAATGACTCATCCCTTGACAGCCCCCGACGTTACCCCGTTCACGAAATACCTCATAGTCAACACTAAGAATATCACTATCGGTGCCATTGCTAGGACATTGGCAGCGAATGCTGCACCTTGCCCGTGCCCGGTTGCTCCAAAACTGCCCAAGAAAGTTTCCAACCCAGGAGAAACGGTTAATAATTTGTAATTGGGCAAGACGATGTCAGGCCATAGATAATCTCCCCAAATATTAATGAACATGAGTACCGTAGCCGTGATAAATACAGGGAGTGACAGTGGGAAGATAATACGAATCAAAATCCCGAAGTCTGTGCACCCATCAATTCGGGCACTCTCAAACAATTCAGCGGGCAGACCTTCAAAGAACACTCTGAACAGATACACCAGCAGTGGTTACTCCCAGCGGCGTAAGGCAACATTAACGCCAACCATGTGTTATAAAGCCCAAAAGTCTTTACTTCGACGAACAACGGTATGAGCGTTAGAGTTGAGGGAATCATGGTTAAGGCAAGAAATGCATAGAACGCGTACTTCACCAATCGCAGTTTCGAAGTTGCGAAGACGTAGCCCGCTGCCGCAGCGAACGGAACCCCTATTAACACCGAGGCGCCCGCAACAATCACAGTATTTAGCAAATACCCCCACATGCCATCCCAAGCTGTTACATAATTTTGATAGTGGAAAGTCAGCAGTACACCCAACGGATGAGAGGCCAGTTGTGCGTCGCTCTTAACGGAGTTGGCCACGACCTGAAGAAATGGAATATAGGTCATCACCAGCAAAATTGTAAGAACCGTGTAGTTCACAGCATGTGCTCGACCACGCAAATGGCTCACTTCCTTCCTGGTGGGGGTATCATGGATACCGAGATACCCCCACACCCCATTACTTTACATATTTATTCAGATTAACTCCATTTTGCTGTGCCCACTGGACAGTTGCCTGCTGTAGCATGGAATCCCACTCGTTCGCAAACTGATTGAAGCTAATCCCTCCGCTTACATAATCCTGCAAAATCCTTTCTGCCTGGTCATGAGCTTGAACAGTCAACGCATCATTTATGATGGAGTCTACTGTCTTTGGAATCGTCTTCCCTTGGGGTAGAAGAGCTTGTGTCCCGGGGATTCCACCTCCTGATGCACCTTCAATAATCGGGATATAAGCGTCATTCCCCATACTGGCGACCCATGCCCCTTCATTTTGTGGGGCGTATGCATACATCAGAAAGTCCACAACTTGCTTCACTTTGTCAGGCGTCATAGAAGAGTCGGCAGCCTGCGACGTGACTGACCACTCGCCAGAACCGTTAGGACCGCCCACAACGCCTCTGACATTCACACCTGTGGCATACGGGCTAGATGCCTTTGTAATTGTTGGGAATGAGAAGAACCCGTATTTGCCTGCGAACCCCAAACTGTTAAGCTGAGGCAAGAGCCCCGTGTGAACCCACATCATTGCAAACTTATTCTGAACAAAGGCCGGTAGTGGCGACAAAGGCGGGCTGACCGAGTTAAGTTGTGCACATACGTCATACTGCGATGAACCGGGTGCGAGGTAAGGCTTCAGCTGTTCGAGCAACTTCCAGCCCGCGGCGTACTGCGGATTCTTCATCGATATGATGCCCTTTTTCACGCCGACCGCGATATCCAATCCGGTAACAACCTGGCTGTTATTCACATCGAACTTCGGTATCTCGTACGCCAAAAACGAAGATGCAATCTTTCTCTCGAACCACGATGGGTTGCACTGACCAGCTGTCGCGAACATGAATGGCGTGATGCCTGCAGCCTTTAGTTTCTTCATGTCGTCAACCCACTGCGCGAACGTCGTTGGAACAGTGGTAATGTGTGCTTTCTGAAAATCTTGCTTGTTGTAAACGATAGCTGTTGCGATTGCAGATCCTAAGAGAATATAAATCTGGCCTGGTGCCTTTGTCATATAGGGAATGTACTGTGGCTTCCATAGGTCAATCCATCTTTTATTGCCCTTTACATATGGATCTGGCTCGTTTAAGTAAGGGTATAAATTCGTCAACACTCCATTTGGAATTGAACCGCTGTTCACCGGGCCATACTGCTCCCAGACGATGTCTGGTGCCGAATGCGCTGCAGCTTCGGTAATCAAAGCTGCATTAGCCTGTCCAATGTCCGTGTAGTTGTCAGGTATAAACTTAAACGTTACGTTGGGATGGAGTTTGTGATACCGTTGTGTAAGCTCGTAAAAGGGCTTGTTTTGACTGGACGTCGCAGTACCGGTATTAGGCTGTAACTGTATCGTAATCACGTAATTTTTCTTGCTGGCAGCGGTCGAAGCGGCTTGAGTTTTCGAACCAGCGGTCGAACCGCATCCCGTTGCCGCGCCAAGGAATACAATCGATGCACCGGCGGCGAAAGCTGCCTTTCTCGCGTTTACGTACTTCTTTGGCATACACATTTACCCCTCTCGCTAACTTGGTATCCGCACCCTCGTTCCAGGCATAGACGCGTAAAGAAGCAGCTACATTGGTTTAGGGAAGTTTGTCTTACAACCTGAGCCGTCCCGCGATCACCCCCTCACGCGAGTTTAAGAGTCATACACCGTTATGTCCTCGCTCGAAAGACCCTCAGCACAATTAACGTCACTGCCATCATTGCAACAAACAGCAAGGTCCCAATTGCCATTCCGTAGCCAAGCTCGTTGTACTGAAACGCAGATTCGTACATGTCAAATCCTGGTACCATGGTCGCATTTCCCGGCCCGCCGTTGGTAAGAAGGAGTATCGGTACGATGTTTTGGACAATTCCAATACCAGATATCACAACTACAAATTGTATTTGCGACATGATCATTGGAATGTCGATTTTAAACACCCTTGCAAACGCACCAATACCATCGATCATGGCAGCGTCCCGTATGTCCTTCTCTATGCTTTGAAGACCTGCGAGCAAAATGAGGAACGAGAGCTGTGAGATCCAAGGAAAACCAATCAGTAGAATTGAAAGCAATGCAGTACGGGGCCCGCTAAACCACTGAATTGGAGACACGTGAGCCAGCGACAGCAAGGCGTCAACCATTCCAGTATTAGGATTAAGCAAATTGGCCCAAATATAGATGAGAACCACTTGAGGGATCGCTAAGGGTATGACAAACAGATACTTGATAACAGTTTGCGCCCTTCCATTAGGCAGCCCGTTCAGCAATTCTGCTCCAATAAACGGGAACACAATTGACGCGAGAATCCCTCCGATAAACAGAATGCAAATGTTCCTCATCTCGACGCCAAACGTCGACGAGGTCACATAGCTGACGTAATTCTGGAATCCCACGAACACAGGCGCATTGAACCCGTTCCACTGTGTAAATGAGCCGACTACGGCACGCACCGCCGGATAATAGCTGAAGCACAGTATGAGCAATACACTTGGTATGAGCAACAGCGCTTTGCGTAGCTCACCACGCATAGAACCCCTTGTTGGTGCGCCGGTCGCTGTAGCCGGTGCTGAAACGTCCCGTTCTAACTCGTGTCCCTTCTTAGCAACATTGTGTTCTATCACTTCCATACCTCCTGCGTTAATACAGAAGATCATTAAATCGGCTGAAGAACAAGGTGATATTTCCCGGAGCCGAGGCAAACTTTGTGACCACTTTCGGACACTTTGACGTGCGGGTCGACTACTAGGAGTTTTTCGTACTCGGTCCTACCTAACTGGTATCCGTCAAAATGTTTCAAATCAAGCTCGGCGTCTACATTTACCGGAATGCTTAAGCTCACACCCAACGTCCTGTCGCTATGCCTTCTCCATTCAACTGCCAGTTCCCCGTATTGCGTCATCAACGAGACGTGTACAAAGCCTAAACGGTCGGTGAGCCGAGGTCGCAACAACACCTTCCTAAATCCCGGTTTTTCCTCTACAGGATTAATACCACCTAGGACGCGATACATCCAATCGCCGATAGACCCGTAAGCGTAATGGTTAAACGAGTTCATGTCATCGCTCCAGAACGTGCCGTCCGGTTTAAGACTGTCCCAATGTTCCCATATGGTCGTCGCCCCCATAGCCACTTCGTATAGCCACGAGGGAAATTCTCGACTGAAAAACAACCGACACGCGACATCGTGAAAGCCATAATTGCTTAACACGTGACACAAATATGGAGTCCCGACAAACCCAGTTGTGAGTTTGTATCCGTTTTCCCGGATCAGACGAACCAGTTCGTTAGCGCACGTCTGTCTCTGATGGGGTAAGAGAAGATCAAAGTGGAGAGCAAGTACGTGCGCTGTCTGCGTCTGAACAGCAAGCCTCCCTTCTTGAGTAACGTAGCGATCACGGAATGCCTGTGACACGCGTTGATAGAGCTCATAGTATTCACGTGCCTCATCGTCTCTTCCAAGGGCCGTGGCCGTTCTACTCGTTAGGTTGCTTGAGAAAGCGTAGAAAGCTGTGGCCACATATTCGTCCGGTGTAGCACCCTTGTAGCTACCTGGCGGAGAATCAAGCCCTAGCCAATCGCCAAAGTGAAAGCCCGTGTCAAATAGGTACTCCGAACTTCCTTGAGATCTCATATATTCCACAAGTCTCTTCATACTGTCATACTGCTCTTCGAGGAACCTAAGATCTCCATAGTACAAGTACATTGTCCATGGGCATATCACGGCAGCGTCGGCCCAGGCGCTCGATGATTGATGCTGACGCTCAGGATCCCCAAAGAAAACGTCAGGGATTACGGGCGGAACACCCCCGTCTACATACTGGTCCACTTTCAGATCACGCAGCCATTTTTGAAAAAACGGCGCCACATTCATGTTGAACGCAGCTGTGGAAGCGAAGACCTGGGCGTCGCCCGTCCATCCCAGGCGTTCATCACGTTGCGGACAATCTGTTGGTACATCGACGAAATTGCCCTTCTGGCCCCAGACAATGTTGTGCTGCAGCCGGTTCACGTCCTCGTCAGAGCACCGAAAATCTCCGGTACGTTCAAGATCTGTATGAACTACGCAACCTACGAATTTTGTGATGTCGAGGTCCCCGGGCCACCCTTTCACCCTCACATACCTGAACCCATGGAACGTAAAATGGGGAGAGTAAGTTTCTTCTCCGTGGCCTGAGCAGATATATATGTCCCGTTGCTGCGCAGTTCTGAGGTTACCCGTGTAGAACTCGCCGTTTTTGTCTAGAACTTCAGCATGTTCAAGTTCAATTTTGGTCCCCGCAGGCGCTTCAATTCTAAATTCAACCCAAACAACCATATTTTGACCGAAATCAATTACTTCGTCTCCTGAGGGAGTCTTGATGAAACGGATCGGATGGACGTATTCGACCACTCTGCACGGCTCATTTTCCTGCCCCACAAGTATAGATTTACTTATTCCTGGAACAATGGTTGTGGTCGACCACTGTGTGTGATCTCCCATATGAGGAGCTAGCAAAGACGTTAAAGAGATCGTGGCGTCATATACCTCACCGTCGTACAGACCAGAGCTGAGCACCGGTCCTCGTGTGGCCCGCCATGTCTCGTCGCTAACTACCACCTCGCGCGAGCCGTCGTCATGCTCGATGCTCAACAGAGCGAGGACGGCCCTGCGATCTCCATATAGGTTCTTAAACCTCTTCCATGTCAGAGGACCTCGATACCAGCCGTCGCCCAGCATTACACAAAGGCAGTTATGATCTGTCACAAGCCCCGTGACATCGAAGGCCTGGAACTGAAGTCGATGGTGATAACTGGTCCATCCAGGAGTGAGCACCCAGTCCGAAACGCGTTCACCATTCAAGTACGCCTCATATAAACCAAGGCTCGTGATGTAGAGCATGGCTCTCTTGACCGCACCATGAACTTCGAAATCCTTTCGAAGAATAGGACTCACTTTTTGGTCTGGTGACTCAAAATCAGCCGTTATAAACTCGGCTCCGCTCCAGTCTTCATCGCTAAGCGGGCCAACATGGAAGTATTCGAACTCGGACCAATCTGACTCACGCCCGTAATTGTCAACAACTTTCACTCTGACGAAGTAGCGTGTGTCCGGTTTAAGATTTTCTCCATTATATGGTACATGAACAGACTTATCGCTATTTGTCATCCCCGAGTCCCATACAATTTTCGTGAATTCTTGGTCCAGCGCAACTTGGATTCGGTAAGATGCTTGATAGGTACGGCACATGTCAGACTCAATCTTCCACGAAAATCTCGGATTAGTCTGAGTGATCCCCATAGGACGCCTGCGATACTCGGTCCGCACGTCGTATACCACAATACCCAACCCAAATCCCTCGCATTCCATCAACCTCTGTATTCGCTTTCACCAAACATTTTAACACTTTCAGCTATAGAGTCAATATAAATCAGACACAAACGGTCACAATCAAAAAAATCACCACCCACTTCCCCCGAACCCTCTCTCAGAAATCTTCTCTTCGTACCCGCTCTCATAAAACGCCTTGATTGGGTCCGCAGGAAGCCCTTTCTCTTCCCTTAGCCTGTAGAGCATCGGCCTCACATCCATCTCGAACGCTTCACGAAGCACCGCCTCCGCGCCGAGAACGTCGTTGGCCTCTTGACGTTCGCGCAACAAGTGCCACGGAACCAGAAGCGCCTTCGCAAATTGCGTCTGGATGTTGCACACGGAACGGATCATGGCCGGTATCTTCGGTTCAATGGCATGGCTCTGGTCGATCATGTACGCGATCGAGCGAGCCGTGCTGGCAACGCGCTCATCGTCCGACTGTTCAGCCTCGAGAATTTGACAGAAGATGAGGAACAACTCGTAGGGGTGAATCGCCCCTACAATCAAATCATCATCCGCGTACTTTCGGCTGTTGAAATGGAATCCCCCGAGGCGTCCCTCATCCAACAAAAGCGCGACGATATGCTCCACGTTCGTACCCTGAGGATGGTGGCCCGTGTCCACCAAGACCTGCGCCTGTGGTCCAAGTTTTTCGGCAGCGAGATACGCCATACCCCAATCCGCCAAATCCGTGTGGTAGAATGCCGGCTCGAAAAACTTGTATTCGATCAAAAGCCGCATGCCGGGTTCAAGCGCCGCGTAGACCTCTCTCAGCGCCTCTTCCAGCCATCGCTTGCGCCGGCGAATGTCGCCCTGGCCCGGGTAATTGGTGCCGTCCGGGACCCACAGGCTTAGCACGCTCGAGTCGACCTCGCGCATGATGTCGACGCACTCCAACATGTGCCGAATGGCCTTGCGCCGTATCTCCGGCTGCACGTTGGTCAGGCTTCCGAGCATGTAGTCGTCATCCTGAAACAGGTTCGGATTCACCGCACCGATTCGAAGGCCCTGGTTGCGAGCGTGATCCGCCAGTGCCCGATAGTCGTCCACCTTGTCCCATGGAATGTGGATGGCCACGGACGGGCAGGCGCCCGTCAGCCGGTGGACCACGGCCGCATCGTCGATTTTTTCAAACGGGTTGCGCGGCACACCTCGTTGGCGGAACACTTTGAAACGCGTGCCCGAATCGCCATAGCCCCACGAGGGCGTCTCCACTTCCAGCGCCGCGAGGCGGCGGCAGGCGGCGTCCAAGTCCACGCCGCGATCGCGACATTCCGCCTCAAGCAGGGCGTACGCCTGATCCATGCGACTCATTCGATCACGACTCCTCTCCCATGTTGCCCCCTCACCGCGGGAACGCGGCGGCGACGCCTCCGTCCACGGTCAGCATGCACCCCGTCGTTTTGGCCGATCGCGGCGAGCAGAAGAACAGAATGGCCTCCGCGATATCCTCCGGGAGGATGTTCACCCCAAGGAGGGTGCGCCTGCGGTAGTAATCCTCCAGCTCCTCCGGCGCGATCCCGTAAGCGCGGGCGCGTTCCTCGCGCCAGGCGGAGTTCCAAATGTTCGATCCCTGCATCACCGCGTCGGGCATCACGATGTTGACGCGGATGCCGTGCGGGCCGCCTTCGACGGCCAGGCAGCGCGCAAGATGGTTTTCCATGGCCTTGGCCGCGCTGTAAGCGGACGCGTCCTTGCCAGCGTACACGGCGTTTTTCGACGTCACAAACACCATGGCGCCCCCGCGACCTTGCGCCGCCATGACGCGAAACGCCTCGCGGGATGTGAGGAAGTAGCCTGTGCCGAGGACCGCCACGTTTTTGTTCCACTCCTCGAGCGTCGTTTCGATGAGCGGCGCCGAACTTGCAAGGCCCGCGTTCGAAACGAACAGGTCGATCCCGCCATACGCGAGCACCGCCTCTTCCATCGAGCGCACCACGGCATCCTCGCGCGTGACGTCCAAGGCGACGCCCACCGCCGTACCCGGGCCATGATCGGCTGAAATCTCCTCCGCCAAGCGCCTGGCCGCGTCTGCGGCGAGATCGGCGATCACGACGTGCGCGCCCTCGTCGGCCAGGCGTCGAGCGGTGGCGCTGCCGATGCCGCCGGCCCCGCCGGTGATGTACGCCACCTTGCGGGACAGCTCCTTTTCGGGCGGCGCGAGCGTCAGCTTGTAGAGCTCGAGGGGCCAGTACTCGACGTCGAAGGACTCCTTCTCGTTGAGCGACACAAAATCGCCGATGGCCGTCGCGCCGCGCATCACTTCGATGGCGCGCCGGTAGAGATCGAGGGCAATGTTGGCCATCTTTTTGCTCTTGCCGGTTCCGATGGCGCCGAGGCCAGGAATCAGGATGATGCGCGGAAACGGATCGTGCATGGGCACGTCGAGATCGACGTTGCGCTCATAGTAGGCGACGTAGTCGTCCCGGTAGGCGAGGAGGCCGTCTTTGAGCTTCGTCTTTAAGCCTTCTAGGCCTTCGGACGGCGACCAATCCACGAAAAGCGGCCGGCGCTTCGTGTGCACGAGGTGGTCCGGGCAGGCGGCGCCCACCTGAGACAACTTCGGCGCCTCGTGGCTTCCCGCAAACTCGAGGAACTCGGGGCTGTCGTCGAACGAGAGGATGGCGCCTTGTCGCTCGGTGACCAGGCCGCGGATGAACGGCAGGACTTCGACTGCGATGCGCCGGCGCGCGTCGGGATCGAGCGGTGCCAAGCGCTCGCCGCCAAACGATGGCTGTTTCCTCGCCTTGTCGGCGAGATACGCCTGCGCTTCGCGGATGATGCGGAGCGTGTTGGCGTAGCACGCCTCTGACGTGTCGCCCCAGGTGATGAGCCCGTGCTTTTCCATGAGCACGCATTCGCACTGCGGATTGGCCTTCACGGCTTCGGCGACGAGCTTGGACAGCGCGAACCCCGGCCGCAGGTAAGGGACCCACACGGCGCGATCGCCGAAGATCTCGCGAGCCGCCTCGCGGCCGCCGGTGCTCGTGCAAAGCGCGATGATGGCGTCGGGATGCGTGTGGTCCACATGCGCAAAGGGAAGAAACGCGTGCAGCAGCGTCTCGATGGACGAGCGCGGGTGCTTGGCGTCGACCATGCAGTGCGCGAGGTAGTCCACCATCTCCTCGTCGGTCATGGTCTCGCGCTCCATGAGCGGGATCACTTCGTCGAGCCGGAGCGCGGTGAAGCTCTTCTCCGTCGCCTCGGCCAGGTCGGACCCGCTTCCCTTCACCCAGAGGACGCGAATCTCGCGGCCCATGTGATCGTGCATCGTGGTCTTTGCAGACGTATTGCCTCCGCCCCAGTTGCAGATGCTGCGGTCCGCGCCGAGGCGGCGGGATCGGTCGACGAGTTCCTGTAGAACACTGACTTCGTGTGTGACGATCACGTCGGTATCCTCCTCATGGTTCAAGTTGGGCCATGCTTGCGCGATGGGGGTCGGAGACGAGATCGCAAAAGCGCTTGTAGGGTTCCTCCCACATCTCGCTCGCGCGGGGCTCGTAGACGCGGATGTCGACGGAAGTGCGGATGAGTTCCCGCGCCTCATCGAGCGACCCTAGTTCGCCGAGCGCGACAAGTTGCATCACGGCATTGCCCCAAGCACTCGCTTCCGCCGGCCCGGCGAAAACGGGAAGATTCAGACAGTCGGCGGTCCACTGGGATAAGAGCGCGTTTTGCGACCCGCCGCCGACCACATGGACGGCATCGAAGCTGTAGCCCGTGATGCGCGCAAGCTCTTCGACGACCCATCGGTACTTGAGCACAAGCGACTCGAGGATGGCGCGAACGACCTCTCCCCTTTCGCGCGGTGCGCGGCCGCCTTCTTCGCACGCTTCGCGAATCGCCGCGAGCATGGAGGGCGGATGAAGAAACCGGGGATGGTCGGGATCGAACAGATGCGCAAACGGGGGACTCTCCTCGGCCTCGCGCAGCAGTTGCGCGAGGGACAACGCCTGGTCTGCCGCCGCCCACTCGCGCTGAACCTCCTGGAGAATCCAGAGGCCCATGACGTTCTTGAGCAACCGGTAATGGCCAACGCCGCCCTCATTGGAAAAGTTGCTCTTCGCCGCGGGCAGGCTTGTGATGGGCGACGGGACCGTGGTTCCGACGAGCGACCATGTGCCGGAGCTGATGTAGAGGCACGGTTGCCGACGGGCGGGCACGGCCACCACAGCGGAGGCGGTGTCGTGAGACGCGACATGCACCACCTGCGGCGCGCCGACGGCCGTGAGCCTGCGGGCCGGGCCGAGCGTGGCACCGGGCGCCGCGATATCCGGAAACATCCGCCGGGGCAAGCCGAGGCGCGCGAGGAGCTTCTCGGACCAGTCCCCCGTCTCGGCGGACACAAGCTGTGTCGTCGTGGCGTTGGTGAACTCTGCGCGCGGGATGCCCGTCAAGAAAAAGTTCAAGAGATCAGGCAAAAGCAGAAGCCATGCGGTACGAGACATGAGATCGGGCGCCTCGCTCTGCAAGGCCAAAAGCTGATAGATGGTGTTGAAGGGAAGGTGCTGAATGCCCGTCTCCAAGAACAGTTCGTCCGAGGAGATAAGCTGACCGGCGCGGACGACGCCCGCCTCGTGGCCGGGATCGCGATAATGACGGGGCGGCGCGACGAGCTCGCCTCGGTCATTGACCAACCCAAAGTCCACCGCCCATCCGTCGATGCCCACGGCGTCGAGGCGGGAATCTTGGTGACACGCGTCGAGGCCGCGCAGGACATGCGCGTGCAACTGGGCGACGTCCGTGCATAAATGATTGCCCATTTGGACTGGGCGAGTCGAAAATCGATGCCGCTCCTCGAGCGTCAGGCGAGCGCCATCGTAAAGGCCGAGCATGACGCGCCCGCTTGAAGCGCCGAGATCGACCGCGGCCACACGCAACATGGGACTCACCCTCTCGCGCAATCATCAAAAGCGTTTACAAGAACGATTATACACGAACGAATCTGTTTTGTGTTGTTTTATTTTTGTTTTTGTGAGATTGAACCGAGGCGAGGCGGAGCAGTGTGTGCGGCTGGCGCAGTCCCTCTGCGATAGGCCGAGTGCCTCTGCAACAGGCGCAGCCCCTCTGCGGCGAGAAAACAGCAAAAAGCCCCGCCGCGCGGGCGGGGCCCTTCAACCCTAAGTCAGTGCTCGATGTGCGCTTCCAAAAACCAAAGGTCCTGATCCAGCTGCCTGGAGACTTCCGTGAACAAATCTGCGGTGTCCGAATCGTGCTCTTCCGACTCCTCAATGAACTTGCGCGCCTCGTTCGCGACCATCGCCCAGCGGTCTGCGAGCGCCCTCAGCACCTCGACGTCCTTCGTTACAGACAGGTCCCACTTCGGCAGCTTCGACTGCGCCGCCAGGTCCTGAATGGGCAGGCCGGCGATCCCGCCGAGCGCCGTCGCGCGCTCCGCGACGTTGTCGATGGCCTCCACCAGATGCGCGGCGAGCTCGTCCAACATTTCGTGATACGAGATGAAGTGAGGACCGCGGACGTTCCAGTGCGCCAGCTTCGTCTGGTTCCAGAGATCCGTCAGGTGAACCACGTGCGTGTTGAGCAACTCCACCATGCGCTGCTTGACGTTCTCGGCGAGATCGATGCGCGTGTGCTTCAAGCGGGAGACGTTGGTAGCCATAGGACACCTCCATTGGAATAGGCTTGTGTCCAGTATACCCCAACCATCACCAATTTCCCAAACCCCCGCGCAACCGGCGCAATCGGCGGCAAACGTCAGCCAGGAAGCTTGGTGCTTTCGAATGTCCCAGGCGATCAAGCCTCGATGAGTCCCAGCCAGCGCGCCACCCAAGGCGTCGTGCTCGCCTGGAGCAAAAGCGTGGTCACCACGGCCACGGTGGCGACTTGCGTAAACACTTGTCCGTGAGAAACGCCAGCACTTGCCACCAGTCCGGCGAGCGCAATGGCGACGGTGCCCGTCTCGCGCACCCAGAAGAAGAACACGATCTCGCGCCACGTCCAGCGGGCGCGCCGATCCGGCAGAAGACTCGCCAGCACGGTGAGCGGGCGCGCGACGAACATGAACGCCGCCACGACAAGCAGCACGAGTCCGAGATGATGCGCCATGAGCCGCAGGTTCAATTGGCTGCCGAGCGACACAAAGATGAGCATCCGCAGCTGCATGGACATGGCATCGACAAAACCCTCGAGCTGCAGGCGGTGCCGTTCCCCGAGGCGGGGCCAGCTGTTGGGCACGTGGACCATGGCCATGCCCGCGACAAAGCTCGCCATAAAGCCGCTCGTGCCCATGTTCGTCGCCAGCGCGTAGCTGCCGAGCGCCGCGAGCACGAGGTACAGCGACCTGCCTCCTGGTGTCGGTGGCGCATGCCGCGTGATGAGCCACGCGGCCGCAACGCCAAACGCCGCCCCAACGGCGGCGCCACCGAGGGCAAGCCGTGCCGCCTCGCCGGCGAGATCGAGCCAAGCATGAGGAGGGCCGGAGCCGGCCACCACGCGGCTCTCGACGAGGGCCGTCAACATGGCGCCCGTGGCGTCGGTGAACGCGGACTCGGCGATCACGGCCTGTGCCACGCGCTCGCGGATGGAAAGGCGTTGAAAGATGGGCACGAGCGAGGCGGGATCGGTCGACGCCAAGAGTGAACCGAGCAGGAGCGCGGAACCGAGCGGCAGGCCCAGGGCGAGGTGACCTGCACCACCGACGACGAGCGCCGTGAGGAAGAGGCCCGTGGTGGCGAGGAGCACCACGGACAAGAGCATGCGGCGCAAGACGCGGAAACGCATTTCAAGCCCGCCCTGAAACACAAGCCACGCGGCGCCTAGCGACAGGACGGCGTCGTGAAAGGCGCCGCCTGCGGGCACGCGAAGGACCGCGATGCCGGACGGCCCGAGCAAAAACCCTGCAACGACGCAGAGGACAATGTCCGGCACGCGCAGCCGCTCGGCCAGCCTGTTGGCCAAACCGCCGGCCGCCAGCATGAGGAACAGATTCAGCAGAGACAGCTGCGCCACGTGAAGCGCGTCGGCTGACAACGGTCCACCTCCAAACACGCGAAAAGGAGCCTGTCGTTTGACAGACTCCACCTGACATCGTACGTGATTCACTTTGCACAGGGCCGCGGGGACATCGAGCGTCCGAGGCCGTCATGCCCCTGTATACCCGAATCACCGGCCCTTGTCAAGAGCGCCGATACTCGGCTTCATCCTGCTGCGCGATCCTCGGTGACGCGTCCGTCCCGCACGGTGAAGACGCGATCGCACAATGGGTCGATGTCTTCCCGATGGTGCGACGTGAGCAAAATGGTCGTTTTCCCATTCCTCGAAGGCGAGATCGACGAGGACGATGGAAAACAACCAACGGTCCAGTTTGTGATGACCCTCTCTTCTCTCATTGAATTGCAACTTGAACAGCTCCTGGCTATGCTTGAAGTCAGCCGATGGATTTTGGAGTGAGAGCCTTGGCCTTCCTGGAGCTGCTCTGGAACGTCTCTGTGCCCATTCTCGTCACCTGCCTTGCTGGCGCGCTGTTCGCCAGATATCAAAAGGTGGATACCTCTTCCCTCGCAGCCGTGGCGCTGTACCTCCTGGCACCGGCGCTCATCCTGTCTGCGTTGCCGACGGCCAATCTACACGGCAGTCACGCGCTTCAAATCGTCCTCTTCACAGCGTCCATCACCGCCTTCTGCTGGCTGTCGGCCCTGGCAGCCGGACGCATCTTCCGCCTCGATCGCGCTTCGTCGCGCTCTCTGATGCTGACCACCATCTTCAGCAACTCCAAAAACTACGGGCTCCCGGTCCTGCTGCTCGCGTATGGCACGCAGGGATTTTCCCTCGGGACACTGTACGTCATCCTTCAGATCATCCTTGTGAATACGCTCGGTGTATCGATCGCGGCGGGCGGGCGTGATCGCCAAGGCGGCTGGAGAACGTTGTTCCGTACTCCCCTTTTGTACGCCAGCGCCTTGGGCCTCGTGCTGTGCGCCTTCCACCAGCCGCTTCCGGGCGGACTCGCGACGGCGGCAAAGCTGCTTGGCGACGCGTACGCAGCCGTGGTCTTGTTGGTCCTCGGCATTCAACTCGGACGAACGCAATGGACCGCGGCCAGGCGAAAGGACGTGTGGATCGGCGTGGCACTGCGCGTGGTGGTGACGCCGATCGCGTCGAAGCTGTTGCTCTGGGCCCTTGGCATCCACGGCCTGCTCGCCTCCGTTCTTTTTGTAGAAGCCAGCATGCCCGCCGCGGTCAACACCGTCGCGCTCGCGAGCCGCTTCCACACGGCTGAGGAGCAGACCTCGATGGTGGTGACCATCACGACCGCGCTGAGCTTCGTGTACTTGCCGCTCATCATCGCCATGGGCGCGCGATGAGCGGCCGGCCACCGCCTGCGCACTGTATGCTCGAAAACACTGTGGGCCGGGGACAGGATTTTAGTGGGCTCGCTGGACAAGCGACAACGCTGGGTATGCTCAGCAAAAGCGCGCGAGCCTCACTCTTCCTCTTTTGAAAACCGCACGAGATCCGCGATATCCATCGTGGCCGCCCTCCGAACCGCGCGTGTATGCCCCACTTCCATCAGCCCCACAAATGCCGCGATCACGCACGCAAGGAACACACAAGCCGGCCACGAAAGACGAAACAGCACAGCACCTGCGAGTTAGAGTCTCAAGTAGTGGTGTAAAAGCCGTCGTCCTCAATTGACGACGAAGCCACCGTGCGTGTCTACTAAAGTGTGGCGAACACCAAAAGTA